>CAVIPD010000001.1:0-4851 GCA_963644775.1 bacterium
TGCTTTAATTCATAAATATTACAAAAATTATTAATTTTTTCGAATTCATAACCATCATAGATAGTATCATTAACTTCAAAAGGCATTTCAACGTGTGTGTCAATTGTTGCTAAATCATAACTCATCTTACCTGAATCTTGGTTTTTAACAATTGATTCACCGACTTTTGATTTCATGTTTTTGGCTGCTTCAATAATTTTTTCAAATGAACCATATTCTTGAATGAGTTTAATTGCAGTTTTTTCTCCAACGCCTGGTATACCTGGAAGATTGTCACTGGCGTCTCCTCTTAAACCTTTATAATCAATGATTTGAATTGGTTTAATGCCATATTGATCAAGCATGGCTTGTTCATTCATTACATTGATATTGGACATACCTGTTTTAATAAGGTTAATTGTGATTTTATCATCAATTAATTGAAGATAATCTTTATCAGATGTATATATGATGACATTATAGCCTTCCTTTCCGGCTTTTTTTGCATATGTACCGCATAAATCATCAGCTTCATATCCCTCTTTTTCATAGGTAAAGATATTAAGTGCTTTTAATAATTGTCTCACTATTGGCATCTGAATCTTTAAATCTTCAGGGCATTCTTTGCGGTTTGCTTTATAGTCTTTATCTACTTTATGGCGAAATGTTGGCTTACCTGTGTCAAAGCCTACAAATAAAGCATCACCATCTTTTAATTGATTGAGAATTTTATTGAGCATATTCGCAAAAGCAAATATAGCGTTAGTAGGAACACCCTCCTTATTACGCATAATTGAAGGATTTGGTCCATACGCTGTAGCGTAATATGCTCTAAAGAGCAACGAATTACCGTCTATTACATAAGCCTTAGCCATTTATCGTATCCTCCAATTTTGAAATATCCTTTATTACTAATTCATTTGTAGATTGTTTATAGTAGCCATCAATAAGTAGTGGCATATTCTTTTTCAAAACATCATATGATTTTTGATATATATCAGTGAATATGGTGATTTCCATTTCTCCAGAATCATCATAGATATTAGCAAATGCCATTGGTTGTCCTTTTTTAGTTTTGATTGTTTTAATATTTCTTAAAATACAGGCTACCTTTATAGAACCACTAGATTCACTTAAATCAGATATGCTGATAGGTTTAATATTTTTGAGTTTATTTTTATATATTTGTAGTGGTGATCCTGAAATCATAAGTCCTAAAGCGTCGAATTCTTTATTTAAATTAAATAATTCATCATCATCTGTTTTTTGTAGAGCTGGCTTAGGGAACATTGATATATCGATAATCATTTCACCGTTATCTCCGCCAAGCATTGAAGCATAATTTAAAGCAGCAGGGATATTAAGTCTAAGACTTGCTCTAGAAGGTTCAAGATTATCAAATGCACCAGCATCAATTAATGAGACGATTTGTTTGCTATTAATTTTGTACTTACTCATTCTTACAACAAAATCAAAGAAATCGCTAAATGGCTTTTCACTTCTTTCGTTAATAATCGCTTCAGTAGTGATATTCATAATGCCTTTTATTGATGTTAAAGGAAACACAATAGTGTTACCTTTTACAATATATGAATTAGTGGAAATGTTAATATCTGGATTAGATACTTTAATCTTGCTAGATTTCATTTCTGAAATGGTAGTAACGAAATGTTCTGAATTAGAATTAGATAGGATTGAAGCATAGAACTCTTTAGGATAATGGGCTTTTAAATACGCCATACGACATGTTAGTATGGCATATCCTAAAGCATGTGATTTATTAAAGCCATAATCACCAAACTTATATATAAGTTTATAAACGTCATTAGCTTCTTTTTCGCTATAGTTATTTTTTATAGCGCCATCGATAAAATTCTTTTCATATGAAGCTAGTTTCTTACTGTCTTTTTTAGAGATTGCTCTTCTAAGTAAATCTGCTTTAGCATAACTAAATCCTGCCATCTTATTGGCAATCTGCATAACTTGTTCTTGATAGACTAAAATGCCATATGTTGGTTCAAGTATTTCCTTAAGTACAGGTGAAATATAAGTTATTTTTTTGCGTTTATATTTATGATCGGCGTATTCTTCAATGTTATTAAGAGGTCCAGGTCTATATAGACTTATTAAAGCAACAACATCTTCAAAAGTAGTTGGCTTTAAAATCTTAATAGATTTTCTCATACCGAATGATTCAATTTGGAATAATCCCATCGTTTTAGAGGATCGAATTTGTTCAAGTGCCTTATAGTCTTCATAAGGAATTTCATCGCGGTTAAGTTTTATGCCGTAATTTTGTTCAATTCGATTTAAACAATCGTCAACAACAGTTAAATTAGTTAAGGCAAGAATATCCATCTTCAAAAAGTTTTGATCTTCTAGATAATCCTTTTCAAATTGTTCGATATATTTACCATCATAATCTTTGATTAATGGAATCTTATCGATAAGTGATTCATCATCAATAACAACACCAGCTGCGTGCATGCCTAATTGTCTAGGAAAGCCTTCAATCTTTTTCGCAAGTGTCACAATTTCAAGATAATATTTATCTTCGTTTACTAATGCTTTAAACTCAGGAATCTTTTTATAAAGTTCTCTAAGAGTTAATTTTTCATCATCTTTTTTAATGAGTTTGGTGAATAATTGAATATCTTTTTCAGGGTAGTTAAAAACAACCCCAACATCTCTTAGTGCTGCTTTTGCACCGAATTTTTGAAAAGCGACAATTTTAGCGACGTTATTATTGGAATATCTACGTCTAATGTATTCAACAACACTTTCTCGATATTGATCAGCAAAGTCAACATCAATATCAGGAAGAGTTTGTCTACCTTTATTTAAGAATCTTTCAAAAATTAAATTGTATTTAATAGGATCTCCTTGGGTGATGCCTAAAGTATATGAAACTAATGAACCAACCGCACTTCCTCGACCCGGGCCAACAGCGATATTGTTATTTCGTGCAAAGTTAATGTAGTCTAAAACAACAAGAAAATAATCGCTATACCCCATCGATGAAATAGTGGTTAATTCTTCGTTGAGACGATTTTGATATATAGGAGTATTTATTCCAAGTTTATCTAAACCATCAAATGCAAGTTTCTTTAAATATTCATCACTTGATAAATTTGAAATGCGTGAATAATCAACCATTTTGCCACGTTTAATAATGAAATCAAAATTAACATCATTTGCAATTTTATTAGTGAGATTAATTTCTTCTTCTTTATATAACTTATTAACTTTGTTAATATCATATAAATAATCATTTCCATTAGATGACTTTTCAGTTAGTTTTTCTTTATTAGCGACAGCTTTAAGAATCTTACAAATAATTTCATCTTCACTTTTAACATATTTAATGAAAGGAAATGCCACTAAAGGATAACCATAATTAAAGGCAAAATCTCTTATATCAGCCATATATTTATCATCATTAACTGCTAAACCAATATAAAAATCATCAATCCCTCGAGCAATTTTAGAAATTTGTTTAACCATGTCTTCTTTGAAGTTGTTGTTTGAAGAAAGAATAACTACCAAATTAGTGAGATATTGCTTAAGTGAATTAATATCTACTGTGCCATTTTGAACCGCAAGTGAAAGTCTAAGCAAATTTTTATAGCCTTCTTCATTCTTGACAATAAATGTGAAAAGTAAATTATCAATTAGCAAATCTTCACCGATAAGTGGTTTGATATTATTTTCTTTACAAAGCTTAACAAATAATGGCGCACCCGAAAGAAGCTCGTAATCGGTTAATGCAATAGCAGAGTAGCCAAAAACTTTTGCTTGTTTAACATATTCGTCGATTCTAAGCCCACTTTTTAGGATTGAGAATCCACTATAGGCGTGTAGGGGCACAAAATTCATAATATTATTCTACATTCTTCTATAGAAAAAAGGTATCAATTTTGACACCTTTTTTGAATATTGAGACTATTTGAGTAAATCGTCTAATTCTTGAACTAATTTTGGCAGATCATCAAGTGATTTTAGTTTCGCTCCACTTGCCTGAGTGTGACCTCCGCCTGCATATTTACTTGCAACGCTTTCAACTGAGACGCCGTCACTTCTAAGTGACACACGATATACACCTTTCGGTTCATCCCACGAGACACTCATCCAAATATGGACAGTATCGAAGTGATCAAATAAATATAAACAATCTTTGCCTCTTTCTGGTTGAAGTTTTAATTTTGCTAAGTCTTCTTTTTCTAAGACATAATAAGCCACTCCATGAGGGGTGATTTGATAATGTTCAAGCACCCACTTTGTGAATGCAAGTGAAGATATATCTTCACTGTACATCTCCCTATATATCTTAACAATGCTGATTCCTTTTTGAACTAGGTATTCACTTACTGCGAATGTATGAGCGTTAACTTCAGCATAGAGGAATCTATTTGAATCTCCGGCGATTGCTTTATATAAATTTTCAGCAGTGGTTTTTGAAATTTCATAATCTTCAAATTTAATGAGCATGTTAGCGAGTAGTTCGCCTGCTGCAGACATCGATTCATCAACGATTTGCACTGCGCCATATCTATCAACTTGAGGATGATGATCAATTTTAATGATTGACTCGGCTTTTTTATAACGTTCATCACTAATACGATTCGAATTAGAGGTATCTAAAATAATTGCGAGAAAGGGTTCATTAAACCACTCATCGTCTACTTCCATCATATAAGGGAAGCATTTTGGAGTTAAAACAACATGATTATCTCCGGTATAAATGACTTCTTTTTCTTTGAAGTTATCATTTAACCAACTAACCATCGCCATTTGGCATCCAAGTGCATCATAGTCAGGACGAATATGCCTAAATATTGCGATGCGATCATATTTTTTAATGAGTCTTAATAT
>CAVIPD010000002.1:0-2138 GCA_963644775.1 bacterium
ATGCAAAAAAGAAATTTGTTAATGGTCATTGGTATTTAGTAAAATGCTATGACCAAAACAAAGATCAAACATATTTTTTAAGTCAAATTAGCGAAGAACAAATTGAATCATGTATATTTCCTTTAGGAGATATCGACAAAACAAAAGTTAGAGAAATAGCTCATAAATTAAATTTGGTTATCGCAGATAAAAAGGATTCAACAGGTGTATGCTTCATTGGTGAAAGAAACTTTAGAGAATTTCTAAAAAATTACATACCTGCTCAAAAAGGTAAAATCATTGATATAGATACTAATAAAGTTATTGGTGAACATAAAGGAGTTTATTATTATACAATTGGTCAACATAAAGGGCTCGGTATCGGCGGAATTAGTGGAGAAACGGCTTCAGGCTGGTTTATTGTTAAAAAAGATGCAAAAAACAATATTCTTTATGTCACTCGTGGAGATGCTCAAAAATATTTAATGTCCAATAAATGTATTGTTAGAAAATTAAACATTATCAATAATAATGAAGTCTTTCCACAAGAAGTTGGAGTTAAATTTAGATATCGCCAACCAGATCATCCTGCCATCATTGAATTAATTAATGATGAAATAATTTGTAAATATGATGATTATAAAGCGGTGACAACAGGACAAGAAGCAGTGTTTTATAATAAAGATGGTTTATTAATTGCTTCAGGCACCATTGATGAAGTTTATTATAACGATAAACGTATAGATATATAATAAGTGAATAAATTCGCTTTTTTATAATCAACAATCTTTTGTTATTTATAAAAAAAGAGATTGCATGAACAAATATTTAATCTCTTCATTACTAATATGATGAAATATAGATCAAAAAAGAAGTAACAAAGAAAACGTTGCCATTAGAAATATATGTATTAATTAGTTGTAATGCAGTTGTAATTAATGAGTTAAAAGAGGAAGGTTAGTAAAAAATAAAGGAAGGTAAAACCTTCCTTTTAATACATTAATTCAAATTATTTAAGTGGTGAATGACAAACTTGACATTCAGTTACGTCAGGAGTGTTTGTTGCGCCACATTTTGGGCATTTGATTCCGTTAGGCGTGCCGCATTCTTTAGGTATATTGCCTTCAGCAATTGAACCTCTAGTGGCTTTAAGAGCTGATGCAATCCAAATAACTCTAATACCACAGATTAAAGCGACAAGACTTAAAATGATGAGTATGATGCCAAGTACTAGCATAATCCATCCGCTAGCAGAACTAACACCTTTATTTCCTAATTCAGTAGAACCAAAAATTGTTAGAACAATACCGCCAGCAATTGCAATCATGCCAAAAACTAAGACAGCAATGCCTAATCCGATAAGACCGTTTTTTTGTTTTTCAATTGCATTTTTTTGTGTTTTAGCCATAAAAATCTCCTTTTTTAATTAAATGTAGATAAATATACAAGAATAAATATACCACTAAGTAATAATATTCCTAATAGAATTAAGACAAAAATCTTAATGCCACTCTTAGGATAACCTGAGCCAACCCTACCAGATTGGCCATTCATTAGAACGATATATTTCTTATTTTTCCAATCAAATTCAAATGAATATACTGGTAACATACGATAGGAGTATGCTTCATTTAAATATTTAGTATCGATATTCAACCAATTTACATTTGAATAATCATATTGGGAAAGAATTGATTGCCTAATTCGTGAATCGATTGCTCTTAGAACATTATTATGGCAATCGTTTACATCATCGATATAGTGCTCGATAGAGAATCCTCTAACAAAGTTTTCATCATATTTATATGATTCATCAAAATTATAAGGCAATAATGAATTCATTTGTTTACCTGTAATTTTGCTTGATGACTCTACAAGATAATTTCGATGTTGCAATTCTTCAGTTCCTGAAATCGAAAATGTTTCTATATGTGTATCTCTATTGCCATCTTTATCACGAGTAGTATATTCTCTTTCTAGTTGACCAACGTATTTAGATTTTGTATCAGCGTCAAAAGTGAATGTTGGAACATAAATACCATGAATTTTACTTACAGGTAATTTCTTTTTAAAAGAGCGAGGAGCAAGAAGTTTTTTCTTAATTCCTTTTTTAAACATTTCAGAAGCATTTGCCTGTGAAAATTTAAACGGAATAAGAT
>CAVIPD010000003.1:0-2573 GCA_963644775.1 bacterium
ATCTAATATAATCGCATCAAATTTATTAGTTAAACCCTTGATTTTCGATAAATCCAAAGAAGAAACTACAACATTTCCTAAACCTAATCTTTCAATATTCTGAAGCAAGATTTCACTACGTGAATATGATAAATCGTTCGAATATAAAACGCCTTTATCATTCATTAATAAAGATGCTTGAATCGTTTTACCTCCTGGAGCAGCGCATATATCTAAAACATGCATATTTTCTTTTGGAGACAAGATATAACTCACTAAAGATGCAGAAGGATCTTGAATATAATAACAACCTAAATCATGATAAATCATTTTTCCAAATTCATATTCTTTTTGATCATATAAATAGGCATGAGGAACAATTGGATGTTTTTTTACATTAGGAAATAATGATATAAAACGATCATCGCTCATTTTTTTAGTATTTAATATTAAACCTTTGTGCTCTTTTTGATTAAATGTAGCGCACAATTGATCAATAAAGGTGTTATCCAAATATCTAGTTAAATGTGATTTGAAATCCATGGCTATATATTACAACATAATACCACGTTTGATAAAATTAATTTTATCTATGAAGTGTATGTGCTATACTTACAATGAGGTATTATTTTATGAGAATGGTTGATCTTATTACAAAAAAACGTGATGGCCATGAGCTATCAGATGAAGAAATTTCCTTTTTTGTTCAAGGTTATGTTGAAGGAAAAATTCCTGATTATCAAATCAGTGCCCTTTTAATGGCCATCCTTTTTAAAGGCATGAGCAATCGTGAAATTGTTACATTAACAGATTGTATGGAACATAGCGGTGATGTTATGGATTTGAGTGTTATTAAAGGTGTCAAAGTTGATAAACACTCAACAGGCGGTGTTGGCGATAAAACAAGTATCGCCCTTGGACCTATGGTCGCTGCTTGCGGTGCAAAATTAGCTAAGATGTCTGGAAGAGGACTTGGTCACACAGGTGGAACGCTTGATAAATTAGAATCAATTCCAGGTATGCAAGTATTTGTTAGCGAAGAACATTTTATTAAACAAGTTAATGAAATTGGCCTTGCTATTATCGGTCAAACAGGAACTTTAGTTCCTGCAGATAAAAAGCTTTATGCTTTACGCGACGTTACCGGCACAGTCGAATCTACACCATTAATTGCAAGCTCAGTTATGTCGAAAAAACTTGCTAGTGGTTCAGATTGCATTTTGCTTGATGTTAAATTTGGCAATGGTGCATTCATGAAAACAGCTGAAGATGCAGAAAAACTCGCCAAAATTATGTGTTCTATCGGTAATGCACTTGGACGTGATACAAGAGCAGTTTTAACAGACATGGAACAACCGTTAGGTCATGCTGTTGGTAACGCACTTGAAATAAAAGAAGCTATTGCCACACTTCATGGACAAGGTCCAAAAGATTTTACAGATCTTTGCTTAAGAAGTGGTGCCATTATGCTTGAACAAGCCAAAATTGTTAAAAACGAAGAAGAAGGCTTAGCCATGTTAAGAAAAGCAATTGATGATGGTTCAGCATTTAACAAACTAAAAGAAATGGTTAAAGCTCAAGGTGGCGATGTTAGTTACATTGAACATCCAGAAAAATTCGAACTTTCAAAAAATATTATTGAAATCAAAGCAGCAAAAAATGGTTACATCAAACGCATAGTTGCTCTTGAAATTGGTGAATCCGCAATGAGACTTGGTGCTGGTAGAGAAACATTCGATGATGTTATCGATATGTCTGCAGGTATCGTTCTTGCTAAGAAAGTTGGCGATAAAGTCAATAAAGGCGATGTACTTTGTACAGTTCACACAAATAAAGAAGATTATAAAGAAATTCTCAAAGATATTGAGAATGCCTTTGTCATTGTTGATGAATTTGTTGAAGTTCCTCCAACCGTTCATGCCTATATACATTAATGAAAGTTGTAATTCAAAACGTATTAAACGCTTCAGTTAGTATAAACAATAAAATCGTGGGGAGTATTTCCCGCGGTTTTTGTCTATTTGTAGGTTTCACTAATGGAGATGATGAACCACTAGTTAAAAAAATTGTAAATAAATTGGTCGATTTACGTTTATTTAACGATGAAAATGGTAAAACTAATCTCTCCTTAAAAGATGTTAATGGTGAAATTTTATCTATTTCTCAATTTACATTGTATGGTTCTGTTAAAGAAGGTAGAAGACCCGCATTCATTAATGTAATGAGACCAGAAAAAGCATCTCAATTATATGACTATTTTAATAAATGTCTAACTGAAACCGGAATTCATATTGAAAAAGGCGTTTTTGGTGCTGATATGAAAGTCTCATTAATTAATGACGGCCCTTTCACAATGATTTTAGATAGTGAGGAATTATACAAATGAGAGTCATGATTGGTCTTAGTGGCGGTGTTGATAGTGCAGTCGCTGCATATTTATTAAAAGAACAAGGTTATGAAGTTATAGGCTGTTTTATGCGTAACTGGGATGCTTTGGCGAATAATGATTACTTGGGTAATCCAACTATTAATGACGATAGATGCCCACAAGAAAAAGACTATCAAGACGCACAAAAAGTCGCTGATCAATTAGC
>CAVIPD010000004.1:0-12710 GCA_963644775.1 bacterium
ATGTTTTAATATATTTTGTAAACAAAATAATAATATCACTAATAATAAAGAAGCATACGCCAATAATCAATAAATAGGAAACTGATCCAATCATTATATGAGTAATAACCACCAAAGGAAGCAAAGAAAATAATGTTGCGTAATATAATGATGCTCCAAATATCTCCCATACTTTTTTAATGAAGAAATGACCAAATATCATCATAAAAATAAATAAGACAACAAATGATGAAATAATTGCAATGATATATTGATATGGAATAGATGCCTTAAGAAACACCATCACTATTTCACTCGCGTAGCAAATATGACCTAAGAAGAATGAGAACGCTCCAAAAACAAAATATTTTTTGTCTTTAATGACAACAAATATATCTCCAATCATTCCTAAAAATGCACCACAATAAATAAATGGATGCATAGGAAAAGAGGTAAGGGCAAACATACCTAATGTAAATAAGCAAAAAGGTTTTTCAATTTGACGATATTTTTCTTTTTCTAAATAAGCGAATACAAGTTGAATGATTGAAGATACAAAAAATAAAGATAGAAAGATATAACTAGCGACATTTAATTTGGTGAATGCTTCAATAAAATTCATGCTAACTTATTATAGCAAGTTATTAAACTTGTCCCATAATATAATTAGAAAAAATAAGTTATTATAGAAAAGAAAATCATAAATGATATAATCTAATATGGCTTGGAGCAGTACCCAAGAGGCTCAAGGGGACGGTTTGCTAAACCGTTAGATCGGGTTACCGGTGCAAGGGTTCGAACCCCTTCTGCTCCGCCAGTTTGACTGAAAATTCCCATAAATTTTGCCTAGAGAGCAGGATAAAAAGGGGATTTTTTTAATCTATCGAATTATATAATTTTTTAATAGTTCTTTAAAATCATAACTAGTAAATATCAATTTAAAGAAGAATAATTTTATCTTCTTTTTAATGTGTGTATGTTAAAATCTTTCACGTGAAGAAATTAAGGAAATTATTCGGTTATATCGATTTAACAAAAGGTAGTGTTATAAAAACACTTCTATTTTTTACACTTCCATATTTTATTGTTAATTTTCTTAATTCTATGTATTCTGCTATCGATTTATTATTTATAGGTCAAAACTCAGATACATATAATATTGCTGCTGTTAGTAGTGGCACTACTATCATGTTTGCTGTTAACTCCATTATTGCTGGTTTAGCTGTCGGCGGTACGATTGTTATTGGCCAATATTTCGGTGCGAAAAATCAAAATATTGGTAAGGTAACTAGATCATTTCTTTTATATATGGGAATTCTAACCTTATTGGTCTTGGTAATAATGCTAGCATTATTTTATCCAATAATGAGTTGGATGCAACTTGAAGAGGGTGCAATTCACACTGCCAGAATGTACTTATTAATATTAGTTCTTGGCATCCCTTTATATTCTGGCTACACAACAATATCCGCTATATATAGAGCAACTGGCAATTCTTTTGGACCATTTTTATTCTTTGCTGCAGCAGTCGCTAGCAATATTGGACTTGATGCTATATTTGTTATCGTCTTAAATCAAGGCGCTGTTGGAGCAGCTATTGCCACTGTCATTGGTGAAGGCGTTGGTTTTATCGTTTCATTAATATATTTATATTTTAAAAGATTGCCTTTTAAGATTGAGAAAAGAAAAAATATAAATAAAAATATTATTCCTGAATTTATTAAATGCGGCCTACCTGTTGCTATTCAAGATGGATTGATTGTTATTTCATTCGCAATTATTCTTGCTGCTGTTAGTACAAGAGGCGTTGATTATACTTCCGCTGTTGGAATTACTGATCGAGTTACAAGTTTTGGTTTTGTACCACTAAGTGCAATTGGCTCAGCCGTATCCACTGCCACAGCCCAAAATATGGGAGCAAAACAAATTAACCGCGTTAAAGAATATATGTATGCAGGATTAATTGTTTCACTTATTAGTGGAACATTAATTGGATTATTATGTGAATTAATTCCATATCAACTAGCAAGTTTGTTTGCCGGAAATAATGAGGCTGCTTTAAATATTGCTACTCCATATGTTCAAACTACCGCACTTGATATATTCGTCTGTTGTTTTGTTTTCCCAATAAATGCAATATTTATCGGCTCAGGTCATACTGTTTTCGCGATGGCGCAAAACCTAGGTGTCACATTCTTTGTTAGAATCCCTGTCGCTTTAATTTTTGCATTAGGTTTAAATGTAGAACTTAAATATGTTGGCTTAGCTTATCCTATCTCAACATTTGTTTCATTAATCTTATGTATAATATTCTATATATCCAAGAAATGGACAAATCTAAAAGCATTATCGATTAAGGAAATATAAATTATGAAACCAGTAATACTCACAACAATGTGCACTATCATAAATGATGAAGGTGAGATACTTGTTGAAAATAGATTAAAAAAGGATTGGCCAGGATTAACATTTCCTGGCGGACATGTCGAAGATAACGAAACTTCCGTTGAAGCTTGTATTAGGGAAATGAAAGAGGAAACTGGCTTAGATATCATTGATCCAATCAATAAAGGTTATATCGAATGGAATAACTTTAATGATGGAGTAAGACATTTTGCGGTCTTATTTGTTGCAACAAAATATAAAGGACAAATTAAATCATCTAAAGAGGGTGAAGTATTCTTTGTTAATAAAAAAGATATCCATAAATATCCTTTCTCAAATGATTTTGATAAAATACTTGAATTGATATTAAAGTAAGAAAAAAGCGGACTTTAGTCCGCTATTTTAATAGTGAGATTAATACGCTCTAGCAAAGAAGACAACCTTTTTAGCCTTCTTACCACAAACAAGACAATTTTCTTCAAATGGAATTTGTTCGAATGGAATGCATCGAGCAGTTGCTTGATAAAGTTCTTTGATTTTATCTTCACATTCTCTTTCACCACACCACATAACTTTGGCATAGCCACCTCTATCAAGAATTTCACCAAGTTCTTTGATGGAATGAGCTTCTGTTGTGTGATCAAGTAGATATCTAAATGCTTTTTGATACATTTCTTTATGAATTACTTCGAACAAACGTTTAACTTCGTTAACAACATCTTCCTCTTTCGTAATATGTTTTGTAGAATCATTACGTTTTGCTAAGACACAAACACCATTAGATAAATCCCTTGGGCCAATTTCGAGTCTTAATGGAACACCCTTCATTTCATATTCGGAATATTTCCATCCTGGAGTCTTATCAGAATCATCCAATTTAACTCTAATTCCAGCTGCTTTTAAAGCATCATAATATTCATGAGCCTTCTTCATGACATCAGGATTCTTTTGTTGAATTGGAATGATGACAACTTGAGTAGGTGCGACATATGGAGGTAAAACAAGACCATTATCATCTCCATGAACCATAATTAAGGCACCTAATAATCTTGTAGATACACCCCAACTTGTTTGATGTGGAGTTTGAAGTTTGTTATCTCTTCCTAAAAAAGAAATTCCAAATGCTTTAGCAAAGCCGTCGCCAAAATAGTGAGTTGTACCACTTTGAAGTGCCTTGCCATCTGGCATGAGAGCCTCGATTGAATATGTTTCTCTTGCTCCAGCAAACTTTTCTTTATCGGTTTTAAGGCCTTTAACAAACGGAATGGCAAGCAAATCACGACCAACTGTGTCATAAATCTCAAGCATTCTTAAAGCGTCCTTACGGGCTTCTTCTTCGGTTTCATACATTGTATGTCCTTCTTGCCAAAGGAATTCACTACCACGAAGGAATGGACGAGTAGTCTTTTCCCAGCGAACTACTGAACACCATTGGTTATAACGCTTTGGAAGATCGCGATAAGATTTAATAATCTTTTGATAATGTTCACAGAAAAGTGTTTCACTTGTTGGGCGAACAATAAGAGGATCTTCTAATTGGTTTTTTCCACCAACTGTGCAAATCAATGTTTCAGGAGCGAAACCACTGATATGATCTTTTTCTTTTTGAAAAAGTGAAGTAGGAATAACCATTGGAAGATAGACATTTTCCACTCCAACATCTTTAAATTTTTCATCCATGGCCTTTTGAATGTTCTCCCAAATAGCGTAGCCATATGGGCGATAAATAATAAAACCTTTAACGGATGAATAATCCATTAATTCTGCTTTAATGCATACATCAGTGTACCATTGAGCAAAATCGTCTTCTTGTCTTGTGATTGATTCGTTTTTGTTATCCATATTTATTACCTTCTATTCTTTAATGTTTTTAATTTTAATTAAACTCTTTGCTGGAATTGGTAAGACATTTTCATCTTTAGGAGCAATAACATCACTACTAACAAGATTAATACCAAGTTTCTCAACTAGTTCGACGCTATCCCATGATGGGATGTCTGATGCGATAATAGGTCGATTATATTTAAGAAGTTTCTCAACCGAACCTCTAAATTTATATAACGCTCTTTGAGAATATTTATTTCCAACCTTCAAATTAGATTCAGCATCCACTAAGAAGAAATCAAATGATCCATAGATAATTGAGGAAAGCGTTAAGTCACTATCTTCAATCTCTAGAGCTACTTCATATCCTTTAGATTTAAATGTACGAATTTCTGCTGCTAATGTTTCTTCGCCATAATCATGTATATCCATTAAATCGACTTCATTATAAACAAGGACAAGGTGCGTATTCTTAATATTTTGAATGTGAGCAAATGTTCTATTAGCATAACTTCTTTCATTTGTTGCTATTGGGAAGAAGAGTCTTAATGTGTCTCCATCTTTTTCAGTATCGAATCTAGTAATTAAGTTTCTAGCGATTGTTGCGAATAATGTACGATCATCTTCAGTGCGAAGAGCATAGCTCTTTAATTCATCTATTGTTCCGAAGAAACTATCAAGTGGTTCAACGAATGATTGATATCCTAAGATAGACATTCTTTCCATATCAACAATTGGTCTGAATGAATATTTAAGTTTCTTATCACGAACAATACGTTCGACTTCAGTACGATATGTTTCAGCATCCGTAACATTAACTTTTCTACCTTCTTCATACCAGATAATACTTTGTTCATCTTCTTGAGCAGTTTCCGCTAAAGAAATGACAGTATTAACAATCTTTTCTGGTTCATTACGGAAATATTTATTTTCGGCAACTCCGATTGTGAATGCGATTTTATCCTGAAGTGCTGAGATTAATAAATATTTATTAATATCGTTTTTAATATCATTTGTTAGTTGCAATAGTTGAGGTCTACCATAAGCACGAAGATCACTAACAACAATTTGGTGAGTGCCATATTCAATAATTGGACGAGTTAAAGTGACATATGAATTAAAGATGTTAACAAATTGAAGAAAAATGATTCTTGAAACTTGTTCATCCTTATTTCTCTTGTCGAAGAAATTAAAGGCGAATGTAATTCCTTTCGAACCAATTGAGTTTTTAAGAATTTTATTAAACTGTTCTTGAGTTGATAAATGATATACGTTATTGTTTTTGTTCTTTTTGGTGAGATTAGATTTAACAAGATAACTATCCAAATAAATTAATCTCTTATTAGCGTTTACTTTCACAACTTGAAGTAAAGAAAATAAATTGAATTTTCTATGTTTTGAAATAACATGAATTTCCTTAAATAAAGGAACATTTTCTTTTTCTTTATCGACAAGATCATTAACCCATTCAATTAAATCTGCTCTTTCATTGGCTTGAAAACGATTATAAAAGTCGGCAATTGTAATTGTGAATCTTTTACGAAGATTAGCTCTATTGCAATAACTGACTGTTTCATTTTCTAAATCTATGACATATAAGCGGATTGAATTGGATGCATCCTTTAATTGTCTTGTATATTTAGTAAGATTTTTACGGAATAAAATAGCAAAAAGTGCTATTAAGCATATAGCGAGACTTGCTATTAAAGCACCAAGGGCTAGTAATATAAGATCTTTCTCTTCCATAAAAACACTGAAACAATTATACATTTGCCTATCAAAATATACAATGTACGTTTTATTTAGATAAACGATTAAATCAAAGATTTGTTTTGTTATGTCTATAAAAGCAAAACATATACAATAACGCTTAAGAAAAACGAAGTTAGTGATATAATTATTTTCACGGAGGATTACCCAAGTGGTTGAAGGGGGCGGTTTCGAAAACCGTTAGTGGGTCATTGGCTCAGCTAGAGTTCGAATCTCTAATCCTCCGCCATTGGACTTGTATCCGAACAATATACGTTCATCGTTATGGATTCGGATTAATAATTGAACTTCCTAAAACAAGGGAAAACACAAGAAAACCCACATAACTGCGGGCTTTTTTCGTATGCGTATTCTTTTATATGTCGCGTGGGTTTCCCACCGCTCAAACCTGTTTGAGAATGGACTTGGTTCAAAATACGCCAAGTCTTTATCCTGTTTTGCAAGAAGTGACAGAAAGTCGTTACTTTTATGATATATTCTGTTTATTTTTCTTGCTCAAAACAATTATTACGATTAATACGACAACGGCTATTTATTCATTGTTTCGGATTATAAATAGATGGGGATCTTGAAAGAAAGAAACGTTTTTGATCTAATATTTAAAGAGGTACTAAATTATGAATACTGATGAATATTATAAATATATCGAACAGAAAATATCGTATTTAAAGGAAAACTATCAATCTTTACGAAATAAGAGCGATGATTATGGCTTTTCAGCTTTATGTATAAAGTCAAATTTCTTCAAAAATCCAGCGCTGGATTTCGATGATAGAACAATAGAAAAGATGATGGTTGATGGTACGGGAGATGGCGGAGTTGACGCGTTATTGTCAGATCCTAATTCAGATGAATCGAATTTAGTTCTTGTTCAGTCTAAATACTATCAAAAGATAAGCTACGAGGACTTGGTAAACGCAATAACTAAGATGGTTCGTTTTTACAACGATATGAGTGAGGGAAATTATCATAATTTTAACCATAAAGTTATTTCTAGATTTTGTGAGTTAAAAGCCGAAATTGGAGACGAATCCAAAATAATATTCGTTGTTTATACAAGTGCATCTAAAAACAACATAAGAAAAGATAGACTAGACAAAGCATTTAATTCTATGGTTGACGAGCCCAATAAATATGAACTCAGGGTTTATTTTGACGAAAATATTTGCGACGAAATCAAAGAAGCTGAATCAAGAAGACCAGATGTAGAAAGTGGGAAATTGATCATTGATGAAAGCAACAATTATCTTTCATACAATGACGAAGCCGTAATAGCAAACGTTTCCGCATGGTGTATCAAAGAACTATATGCCACTCACGGGCTCAATTTATTAGCCAAGAATCTTAGATATCATGTTACAGGTGCGAATATAGATAGGGCAATAAAGGAATCAATAAGAAACAATCCCGAAGATTTCTGGTTCAAAAACAATGGCATTACCATAATTTGTGATGACTTCGATATCAGTGGAAACCAAATAAAATTAAAGCATTTTTCCATAGTTAATGGTGGTCAAACAACATATAACCTTTTTAAATGTGGTGAATTGAATAAAGAAAATGATTTCTATTTGCCATGCAAAGTTATCATTACTAAGGGCGAAAATCAAGACGAAAAGAATGTCTTTGCATTGGAAATAGCTAAGGCGACCAACTCGCAAAAAGCCATCAAACCGGTTGATTTAAAGGCAAACTCTGTAGAACAAGTGCGTTTTGCAAACACAATGATTGAAAACGGAATTTTCTACCAAACTAAACGTGGCGAAGTCGTCCCTAAACAATACAAATTAGATTATTTGAATTCTGATTTGGCAGATATCGGAAAATTATGCCTAGGCGGTATTTTCCAAATGCCTGGCACCAGCAGGAACAAGCCATCTGTTATTTACAATCAAGAATACTACGAACCGATATTCAATGGAAATCAGGATAAAATAGCCAAGATATCTAAAGAACTGTTATATGTTGATTATTATTACAGAAATGTATTCTCCAGCAAATTCGACGAGAAAAATGCTGGCTTGGCCATTTCAGGTGAATTGTTACCGTTTGCCCATAATTCAAGAACTATTTGCATCGCATTTACAGCATTAGCTTGCAGATATTCACAGGGAAATCTTGATGAAACAAAAATGAAGGAAGTGTTTGATAACATCAAAGAGGGCGAGACTAGCAAGAAATGTTATGACATTTTTAGAAATCTTGATGATATCGATACACTTTTTGATAAAAATTTATTCAATGATAAAGATAAACTGGATGAAGTCTTGTATAAGTTATTTGACGCCATTATAAAAGAAGGCAGAAAACTTTACTCATATAAGAAAGAAGCCGATTCCACGTTAAATGAATCGAATTTCCTCAAAAAAGATTTCAACTACTATTCTATTTTGAAAAAGGGCTGGGATGAGTTCCCAGAAAAAATAAGATCCGCATTCGGTGAATAAATTTCAAAAAAATCATGTAAATGCGACGCCTTATGTCATAAAAGCTGATTTTATTCATGCGTTTTAGCTTCTCAAATTCCTATTTCTACCGATAATTCCTACACTTTTTTATATGGCATTTCGTGTCCTGGGATATTATTTTCTTTGGTGATATCTTAATGGCTATGGATTGATCTTAAGTGCTGCAAAGCAATCCATAAAAGCGGAATTATACAGCCATTTTGCAAAGCTATCTGCGTGTCAAGGAGAAAAATTCTCTCTTCTTGCGAACAGACTTTTTTGTCGTACTTACATATGTCAAAAAGATTCTCCACTTATACGGAGAAAATCAAAAAGAAATTGATTGTCTAGTAAGCCCTGCTAATGCTTTTGGTAGAATGACAGGTGGTTATGACGCTGTATTATCAACAATACTTGGATGGGATTTTCAAAAGAAGGTTCAAAAATACATAAAAGATGAATTCTTCGGAGAGCAACCAGTTGGTACAAGTTTTATTATAAAAACTGATTTACCTAATTTATCTTTGATACACACTCCAACAATGCGCTATCCATCGATAATTAAAGATGATTATATGGTCTATTATTGTATGCGTTCAACGTTACTATGCGCCTTAAAGAATGATATTAAAACAATTGTTATTCCAGTATTTGGTGGAGCATGTGGACAAGTACATCCAATTACTGCTGGTGAAAGAATGCGCCAAGCATATGACCAAATATTATATAAAAAAGGCTATGAATACGAATTCTAATAGCCACAAAAAATGAAATGAACCCTATTGGGTTCTTTTTTCATATTTATATGTATCAGCATTATCTTCTTTATATACCTCAGAAATCCACATTAATGTGTATGAATTTTCATTTCCGATATTAGTGATCCAATGAGCGTAATTAGGAAGTATATTCACTAATTCCGGATTATCATTTGATACATCTTTGGTAATTACTTCACCACCACTAATATTTTCTTGCTTAATAAGACAATGTCCTTTAACAACATAAAATATCTCGTTTTTGTATGTATGATAATGACCACCTTTTGTGATACCTATATAAGCCATATTAATACTAATTTGACCATACTTCTTTGATTTATATAATTCTTCAAAACTACCTCTATTATCTACCGCGTAGTTAAATGAATAACCTTCATCTGATAAATAATCTAAAAATGTGATGAATAGTTTTAATTCAAAATCATCATGAATGATAGGAAGATGTCTATCACTTTCTACTTCATTTTTGAAGTATTTTAATAAGTTGACTAGTTTTCCTAAACTACATTCATAGGTTGGTTTCACATATAAGATATCTTTTGAACCCTTAAACTCATTTCGTTTAATGATACTAATAAATTCATTAACAACGTCGTTAACATAGTTATAACGGACGATGTAGTCGTTATCTCTAATATATATATCTAAGTTATTCGCAATGTTATAACAAAATGTCGCTAGAACGGAATTATAGTTAGGTTTGCACCACTTCCCAAAGACATTATTTAATCTATATACATATACTGGTAGACCGCTACTAAATAAATAATCTTCTGCCATCTTTTTTGATTTACCATAATCATTATCTAGTTCAGCTTGAATGGATGAAGACATAATTATTGGAATAACTTTTCCACTACTTTTAACTAAATCAACAATATGTTTTGTGTATTCAAAATTTCCTTTATAAAAGTCTTTATTATCTTTTGGACGATTAACACCCGCTAAATGAACAATAAAATCAGCATTTTTAACATAGTTAATTAGTTCATCTTCATTTGTAGATATATCCACTTTAAAAACATCAATGTTATTCCTTTCTAAAGTTAAACAAAGATGCTTACCAATAAAGCCAGATGATCCACTAACAAGAACCTTCATTATTTTCTCCAGATTTCTTTATTAACAACATCAACACATGATTTGATTGTGTTGATAATCATATCTGACACATTTGGTGTTTCATAGTGAACAATTGGTTTTCTATTTAAATAATTATTTAATTCAACTTCAATTGACCTAAGAACATCATCTTTGTTTATGCCTGAAACAATAATTGATCCAGCGTTAACTCCTTCAGGTCTTTCAGTAGTTGTTCTTATAAGTACAGCGGGGAATTTTCTTAAATATGATTCTTCAGTTAATGTCCCACTATCAGATAAAGTGATAAAAGCATTCTCTTGAAGTTTCACATAATCAATAAATCCTAATGGTTTGATGTTGGTGATATATTTACTAAGTTTAACTCCACTACTTTCTATTCTTTTTCTTGTCCTAGGATGAGTGGAAAATATAATAGGCATTTTATATGTCTTGGCAACACCATTTAATGATTCAATAAGTGAAATAAAATTATTTTTTATATCAATGTTTTCTTCTCTATGAGAAGACCGCACAATATATTTGCCTTTTTCTAAATTTAATTTATCTAATATATTTGAATTATTAATTTTAGCATTATTTGCGTCTAAAACTTCTTTCATAGGAGAACCACTTATAAAGATATATTTTGGATCTATTCCTTCATTAATTAGATTTTGATATGCATAGTCAGTATAAGGAAAATTAATATCACTTATATGATCTACAATCTTTCTATTAATAGTTTCTGGAACATTCCAATCACCACATCTATTTCCTGCTTCCATATGAAATATAGGAAGTTTTAGTCTTTTTGCTGCTATAGCAGAAAGAGCACTATTAGTGTCTCCTAAGATTAATATAGCATCAGGCTTTAATTCTTTTAATAAATCATATGTTTTAGATATAACATCGCCTATTGTTTTACCTAAATTTTCGTGAGCGCATTCTAAATAATAATCAGGCTTTCTAATATTAAGTTCTTCAAAAAAGATTTGATTAAGTTCATAGTCATAATTTTGTCCAGTATGGACAAGAATATGATCAAAAGTTTTATCACAGGCTTTAATAATTTCTGATAAACGAATGATTTCTGGACGTGTGCCTAAAATAGTAACTAGTTTCATTCTATTGGCCATGTTACATATCCTTCAGTTGCATCTTGTCTAGATATTTCATTACCGTGTTTTTTTGATATTAAATGATAATAAATTCTTGAGAAAATACGTTTGTTAGAATGAGCGCGTCTAAACCAATAAAGTACTTTGTTTTGATAAGACATAAAATGATACTTTAAAAAATTATATTTTTTTCCTTCAGTATTTCGATAATAATCTTCTTTAAATAATTTTCTCCAATAATATTTCATTTTTATTCTCCTTTAATGCTGCTTAATTGTTCCGCCAAACATCTCAAGTTTCTTAAGTAACTTCTTCATTTCGGTGATATCTAATCTTTTTGTGTTATGAGATGTATATGATTCAGAGATATTAAGTTTTTTATCTCCATTAGTAAAATATTTCTCATAATTAAGATCTCTATTATCTGCTTTAATGCAGAAATAGTCTCCTAAATCTATTGAATGAATCATTTCTTCTTGAGTTACTAATGTTTCATATAGTTTTTCACCATGTCTAGTGCCGATATATTTAATAGGTGAATCGCTATTTAAAAGTGATTTCATAGCCTTCGCTAATGTATCGATTGTACACGCTGGAGACTTTTGAACAAATAGATCACCTTGCTCACCATGTTCAAAGGCATATAAAACAAGATTAACTGCCTCTTCAAGAGTCATCATAAATCTTGTCATATCTTTATTAGTAATTGTAATAGGCTTACCTTCTTTAATCTGATCATAGAACAAAGGAATAACACTACCTCTACTAGCCATAACATTGCCATAACGAGTTAAGCATAATACTGTGTCACCTTTTAATAGCTGTCTAGAACGCGCTATAACATTCTTTTCCATAAGGGCTTTACTAATTCCCATCGCATTAATTGGATATGCTGCTTTATCTGTAGATAAAAAGACAGCTTTTTTAACATGATTATTAATGCACGCAGTAATAACATTATCTGAGCCAATAACATTAGTTCTAACTGCTTCCATAGGATAGAATTCACATGATGGAACTTGTTTTAATGCGGCTGCATGAAAAACAAAGTCCACTCCTCTAAAAGCATTGTTAATAGATTCAAGATTTCTAACATCTCCAATATAGAATTTAAGTTTAGAGTTGTTATATTCTCTTCTCATTAGGTCTTGTTTAGTTTCATCACGAGATAAAACACGTATTTCTTTAATATCAGTAGTTAAAAATTTATCTATAACAGCGTGACCAAATGAACCTGTTCCACCTGTAATAAGAAGGATCTTATCTTTTAAGATAGATGTATTATTAAATGCAAACTCTTGAAGTTTTTCTTTTATTCTTTC
>CAVIPD010000005.1:0-3150 GCA_963644775.1 bacterium
AGAAAATGGAAACAGAGCGTTTCCGGAAAAGAGCAAAAAAGCACCAGATTTAATGGAGAAAATGATTTCTGTATTAAATTTAAATGAAAACGATACTAAATTATTTAAGAATTATGCTGAAGAATCAATGTTGTTAGGAAACAGAGTACCGAGCGAAATTAGCGATTATCTTCGGAGGGTACCAGAGGCACAGCAAGCATTAAGACTAGCAAATGAAAAATCTATTGCAAAAGACGATTGGGAAAAATTTGTTCAATTATTAAAGGATAAAAAATAATATGGTTGAGTTGATTAATGCAAATTATACTAGATATGGTAGTATTCAAATTCACGACGTGGATTTGGAAGCTTTTGTGTATAATCAACTTCGAGAATATTAGAAAAATTATTTTAATCAAGTTTATTCATTAGACATTGACGATTTTGTTGAATTTTATTTAAAGAAAACTGTTCAATATTATCGATTGTCAATAAAAGATTGCGAAAAACGTCCTTTAGGATCAACCGCTATTTCAGATGGAAGAGTAGCCATCATTAATGATGATGGACTTCCTGAAATAAAAGTTTTTAAGCAAGGAACAATAATTATCGATGAAATTGCTTGTGAAAGAGAAACACGACGCAGATTTACGCTTGCACATGAAGCATGGCATGCGCAATTTGATTTACATTTAAATTTAGAAGTATTAGATAATAACGCAATCATCGATACATATCTCGTGATAGGCAGTTCTCTTCGAAAAGTTAAGACAAGATTGCCTAAAGAATGGGTCGAATATCATGCTGATCTTTATGCTGTTTATTTATTGATGCCGAAAAAATTTGTTAATAAATTATTCGTTAAATATCATAAATTATATTTTAGTAATGAACGCAGACTAGTCTCTAGTAGACCCCAACGTACATGGTTGATGATAGATTCGATAGCAAAAGAGTTGAATGTTTCGAAAACAGCTGTCGCTTATAGATTGAGAGAGTTAAAGAAGATTTCAAATGAAGTCTTTCAATCTCTTAAAATAAATGAAAAAAAGGAGTCCAGCGAAATGATTTAATTTTGTCAAATGTTAAAGCGAAAGGAGGAACGGCATTATGCCAAAAAAATGCTAAAAAAATCACAACCATTGCGCGGTCGTGATTAGAGATATGCTGAAGCACATCGGTTTTGTATATACTAGCATATTTCAAATCTTTTTCAAAACGAAAGGAATGTATATGCTAAAAAAATGCAAAACGTCTTACATTAGGGATGTTTATCTTGCCTACCTAATTGACGGGGCTAATCGAACAAAAACTGATGAATTTCCAGTTATAGAAAGATGGATGGTCGCAATCAAACCACCTAAAGAAATAATTCAATGGGATAGAAAACGCGATGTAGTTGACCCAAAAACTACTGCAATATCTTTTTATTGCAACGATTATACGTTTACACAGATTTTAAATAATCCTAAAGCGTATGTTGAAAAATTAAAACAATATGCAATGGTCATAGGAATTGATGCAAGTCCATATGACAATATGCCTCTTGTGGTTCAAAAAAGTCAAATTTACTTAAATCTTGCAATAACTTATTACTTTGCATCAAAAGGGATAAAAATTATTCCAAACGTTAGGCTGGGTGATAATAGAACATTAACTTCACTTGAAGCCTATCCTACGCACACATTAATTGCTATTGGAACCAACGGATTTATTAAAAAGTTGAATAATAGATGCGTTTTTGCTGAGCAAGTTATGCGAGTAGTAGATGTGCTTGAACCAAGTGGTATAATTGTTTATGAGTATGACATAGATGAAATATTCGGATATGCTAGGTTAAAAGGAATTCCTATTTATCGATATGATTCCTACACCATGAAAGAAAACGAAAAAGACAGAATTCGAAAACTTTCAAAGGAGCATATTGATGAAAGGTAAATCTCTACTATTTTCGAATAGGATGAAATCGACATCCGGAAGCATATCATTCATGCCAAAAAGTAGACAAAAATCATTATTTGCAATCTATATTGCGAATAGACATGATATTGATCCAAATGGACAACTTGATATCGTTGCCCATGGTTCTTGGGAAGAAATTGATTTAGACGATACAATCTACCAAATTTTCGTTTCCCCTGTAAAAGACATCAATATAAATCAAATTAAATTCATTTCTGAATTAACTGGATTGAATTTTTTGGTTTCCAAGCAATTTTTATCAACAGGTGGAAATTTATTCGAAGGGCACGCTGTTGAAAAATATTAGAAAATAATTGTTATATTTCTTAACAAATATTTGTTGTCTTATTAGTTAATTATTTTCATGGTAATAAGATAATCTTGACCACATAACAATTGCAACTTGTAATGGGACACCTAGTAAGAATAAGAACCACAAATTAAATCCGCCGATATTAAGTAGTGATAAATAAACGCATGCTAAAATCGACCAAACTAATATTGTTATAGCGATAAATAAATTTGGAAACTTCTTAAACCAAATGCTAACAAAAACTATTGTTAATATTGCGCATGCTGGAACTGCATAAATAAACGATAACCAAGAATAACTCCAAAATTTAGGCGTAACAACAAAACAAATTGTGGCAAGTAGATAAACGCAGACATAAGTTAAACCCATAATCAAAAGTCTATCTCTAGTGGATTCACGGTTTTTCTTATCTAATTTGTTAAGATCATCGTCATTATGTTGAGATAGTAAATAATCAATGCTTACTTCAAAGAATTTAGAGAGTTCCACCAAAACTTCAGTAGTTGGTAGAGCTTGCGCATTTTCCCATTTAGAAATATTTCGATCACTATAATTTAGTTCATTCGCAAGTTCTAATTGAGTTAAACCTTTAGCTTTTCTTAATCTTATTAAGTTTGTTGCAAAAATATTATTTAATTTTTCCATGTAATTACTATACTCCACAATGAGTAGAGAAAAAAATAAAAACTCTACTTTTTAAAACTTAATTAAGTGAGTGCTTATCGAATATAACCATGATTTACTTAAATCGAACAATTAGGAGGTTCGTTTATGTCTAAATTTATGATTAGTGTCGATTCAAGTTGCGATGCAGGAAAAGAAAATCTTTCTAAATTAAATATTCCTTTTATTTCTTATACATTAAATAGTGATAAAGGTTCAATAAAGGATTTAAT
>CAVIPD010000005.1:3203-4555 GCA_963644775.1 bacterium
GTGGTGGAGGGTGAAGTATTTAAGACCAGCCAAATTAACGCCGCTGAATATGAAGAATTCTTTACTGAGCAGGCTAAAAAAGGATTACCAATTATTCATATTTCTTTATGTGAAGGTTTATCCAATTCAATAAATAATGCTCGTGAGGCTGCAAGAAATCTTGCTGAAAAAGGTATTAAGGTTTCAGTTATCGATGCAACTATTGCGTCTGCTGGTAGCTATATTCTTGCTCTTGAAGGAGTTAAGTATCGCGATGAAGATATGGAATATGAAGAAGCGGTTGATAAGCTTTCTAGAAAAGCAAAACACATTCAAACCTTTTATACGACAGATACATTAAAATATTTTGCTAGAGGTGGAAGATTATCTAAATCTGCCGCTCTACTTGGCGGAATGCTTCATGTAAATATAATTCTTGGTTGTAACGCCGTTGGTAAATTAAGAGTTAAAGCAAAAGTAATTGGTCAAAAGAAAGCATTCAAATCTTATGTTCAATATGTTAAGAGTGTTGCTGTTAATCCTGAAAATGAAGAAGTCTATGTAGTTGATGCTCAAAATAAAGAAGATGCGAAAGAACTAGCTGCATTAGTTCAAAACGAAGTTGGTTTTAAATCAGTAAACTATTTATCAATGGGACCAACTATTGGGGCGCACACAGGACCAGGTTTAATTGCCATGTTCTTCTTTGGCAAAGAAAAGACGGATTTTGAATAAAATAAAATACTCCTATTGGAGTATTTTTTTGTGATCATCAACCATGATTTCAATTGTGTTTTCTAATGCTGCTTTTATCGATTTATTTTTATCTAATTTTAAGACTTCATTTAATGCGTTATTTAATTTTTCAGAATTAAGGCTATCTAGTATTAATCCGTTCTCATTATTAATAATAAGTTTTTTAACCGAATTAACATTCGGAAGTGAGATGATTGGTAGACCTTGTGACAAAGCTTCATTAATAACATGACCATAAATATCTTCTAGGCTCGGGAAGATAAATGCGTCGCTTAATTTATAGTATTCGAAGATTTCTTTTCTATTTAGGAATCCTAATAATTTCACATTTTTAATTGGGTGATCAGCAAGATATCTTTCGATTTCTTTTCTTTGAGAACCTTCTCCAATAATTAGAAGTTCTTTATCTTTATCATTTGGCCAATTTTTAATTAAATTTAGATAATTTTTTCTTTCAATTAATTGACCACAAGAAACATATACATTTTTTGCGTAGATGTCTTTATCTTTTCTAAGTTTATATACTTCTTCATTTTTTAGTGGCTCTTTTAAAACCTCATCTTTATATATTGTGGAATATGTATAATTAAAGATTTTATCTTTACTCGCTCCATAGT
>CAVIPD010000006.1:0-14376 GCA_963644775.1 bacterium
ACTGTGCCCCACATATATGGAACAGAATAATCTGAAATTGGTTTATCTAATAATCTTTCGTTTGTAGTTTTATCTTTAGGATAAATATTTTCGAATATATTCCACAAATATGGAGAAACATGCTTATGAATATCATCATGTTCTTTTCCGCTATCAGGAAGTTTTTGGACTAAGTCGTAGCTAATGAGTTTTTGAACCATATAATCGCTCGCGACAATAACATCATATGAAGACTTGCCAGTCATAAGCTCATTAAACATAGTTTCATTTGTATCATAA
This sequence comes from bacterium, assembly GCA_963644775.1. Classification (GTDB taxonomy): domain Bacteria; phylum Bacillota_I; class Bacilli_A; order RFN20; family CAG-826; genus Fiminaster. The sequence continues at coordinate 280 of CAVIPD010000006.1, forward strand.
GTATCATAGACATAGTCTATATCTACATTATATTCGCTCTTCATATATTCCTTAAATTGATCCATCATTGTTAGATCTGAGAAATATTGAGCGTAATTTTCTTCTTTTTCTTCTTCACTAACACCGCCACCTTCATAGATATAATCGGCAGCGTTTAAAACACGTAAAACAACATGATTAGATGAAGAGCATCCACTTGCTAATAAAGCAGAAGACATCATCGTAGGAATAAGAAGCAAATATTTAGAACGTTGCTTTTTCATGAGCCACAACCTCCTTTCTTGTTTTTGTTTTAGCTTTGTAATTTTTGATAACAACAATAGCAATAACAATAGCAAGAACAGCTAAGAAAATAAATAATGTTAAAGGTCTAAGTTCAGCAGGTACTGCATGTTTTTTCAAACTTGTTTGAATAAATGTTGATAACGTTTCAATTGCTGCATCCCCACTAAGTAGGCCAGGGCCACGAGTAAATTCTGTAACTATGTAATCATCAAGTGATAAAGTAATTGAAAGGAGAAATCCTGAAAATATACCAGGCATAATTTGAGGAATGATAACTTTAAATAAGCCTTGTGTTGGCTTAGCACCTAAATCAAGTGCGGCTTCATAAAGATTTGGATCCATTTGTTGAAGCTTAGGTTTAACACTTAAATAAACAAATGGAAGTGATAAAACGACATGACCAATTAGCAATGTCCAAAAACTAAATAGTTTGGTTCTAAAAATATATGTTCCCACGAAAACAAACATAACTGTTAAAGATAAAGCAATAACAATTTCAGCGTTAACAACAGGAATTTGTGTAGCAACTTCGATTGCTTTTTGTGATTTACGTTTGCAATAGAATGTTCCAATTGCACCTAAAGTGCCCAACACAACAGATACAAAAGCACTAATAACAGCGATAATTAATGTATTACCGACTGCTGTCCAAATTTGTTGAGAAACTTTGCTTCCAGAAAATAAACTAACAAATAGGTCAAAACCAGGATTAAATGCTTCACCAATAGCAATAGTGTCATTTGTTGAAAATGCAAAAGCAATCAAAACAAGGATTGGTAAATACATCAATATCAAAATGAGATAGATGTAGATATTAGCGAAAATTTTCTTTACCATAATCCACCTCTCGCTTCTGCTTTGCTTTGTCCACGACTCATAAACATCGAGATAACAACTAAAATGAACAAAACAAATGCCATGAATGAGCCACTATTCCATTGATAGTTTGCAAAGTTTAAGTATATTGAGTTACCAATTAACGTAACATTTCCTTCACTAAGAGCGTCACTAATAACATATGAGGACATAACAGGAACTAATGTCATTGTAACCGCAGATATAATTCCAGGAACTGATTGAGGAATAATATTTTTAATAAATACTTGAACAGGTGAAGCACCTAAATCAGCAGCAGCTTCAATTTGAGAGCGATCAAGTTTAAGCATTGTTGTATATAAAGGTAAAATAACAAATGGTAGATAGTTATAGACCATACCAATAAGTGTTGCTAAATATGGAGTATTGCCACCTGTTAAATTAATTGCGAATAAAATACTTCTTGTAGCGGTTGTTCTAAGAACAAAGTTAATCCACATCGGCATAATAAATAGCATTATCAATACAGCATTTTTATTATATTTTTTACTTGCTAGGAAGTAGGCAAGTGGATAACCAATAATTAAACAAATTAATGTAGTTTGAACTGAAATAAAAAAGCTAACTAAAATAACTTGTAATTTTGATGTATCAGAAAAGAATTTAGCCGCAGCAGCAATCGATAAAGCTCCAGTCGAATCACTAAATGCGTAATAAATGATTAATAGGATTGGAACAATAACGAATAAGCTAAGAAAGATTATATAAGGAATCGAAAAATATTTTCGTTGAAATCTAAATTTCATAGTCGGAAATATCTCCTTTTAATCTAATCTTAATATCTTTTTTATTAACTTGAATGCCAACAACATCATTAACATTCCAAGTATCATTTGTTTCAAGGATGAAATCTTCATCATCTTCGGTTCTACAAATGACTTGATAATGATCACCATGATAAATACTTGATATAACTTTACCAGTAAATTGACCAAATTCAGTGTCATCTGATAATTCGATTTTATTTAACGGAATTTCAAGAGTTAATTTAGCACCCTTAAGATCATATTTCTTTCCGTCAGGGGCGGATAGATAATCATCCTCATCCATTTTGCTACCCTTAATAAGTTGAGTTAAATCAACATCAACATATGAAGTTGATAAAGCAACAGAATTATCTCTTTGAACTTCACAATTAGGATAAAGGTTTTGAGTGACTTCCTTTTTCATAATATGTATACCATCGGGTTCAATATTGATTGAAATATGGCCTTCTGGGAAATCTTTTGTTGATTTGGCAATGATTTCGTTTTTGCCTGAATTAATAACATATTCGTAATGAACACCTTTAAAAATCTTATTAACAATAACGCCATCAAGCATACCTTTACCGCTTGCGCCCAATATAACATCTTCTGGACGGACAACAACATCAACACGTTCATCCTTAGCAAAGTCATCTAGACACGAAAAATCAACGCCTAAGAATCTAACTTTTTTGTTACCAACCATTAATCCGTTATAGATATTACTTTCACCAATAAAATCAGCAACGAAAGCATTTTTAGGTTCATTATAAATATCAGTCGGAGATCCAACTTGTTGAATAACGCCATCTTTCATAACAACAATGACATCACTCATTGTAAGGGCTTCTTCTTGGTCATGAGTAACATAAATAAAGGTAATTCCAAGTTTTTTATGCATATCTTTAAGTTCGATTTGCATATCTTTCCTCATCTTTAAATCTAATGCGCCTAAAGGTTCATCTAATAATAAGATTTCTGGCTTATTAACAATACAACGCGCTATAGCAACACGTTGTTGTTGTCCACCCGAAAGCGTTGTGATATCTCTATCTTCTAGTTCGTCTAAGTCAACGATTGATAAAGCTTTCGAAACTTTTTCATCGATTTCCTTCGAACTTAAATGTTTCATTTTAGTAATTACCTTACCATTACGTTTTGTCACTAATGTAGGTACTTTCTTAAGTCTTAAACCAAATGCAACATTATCATAAACATCTAAATGCGTAAATAATGCATAACGTTGGAAAACAGTGTTAATAGGACGCTTATAAGGTGGGAGTAATGTAATATCATTCCCGTCTAATAAAATCGTACCACTTGTAGGTAACTCAAAACCACCAATCATTCTTAATGTTGTGGTCTTACCACATCCAGATGGTCCTAATATGGTCACAAATTGACCGCGTTTAATCTCTAAGGATATTCCATCAACTGCATTGAATTCGCCGAAACTCTTTACTACATTGCTTAAGCTGATGATTACTTCTTCGGATGCCATAATTGCTCCTCCATAACTACCAATTAAATAATGAATTAAACTAAGTTTAGAAAATTAGTCTTGTATAATATATCAATAATGTTTAATTTTTTGCAATAAAAATCGAAAATAATTTTTGCTTATATATTTATGTAGACTTCTTAAGAAACATACATAATATCTCGAAAATATGTTATTATTTTTATGTTTAAAAATTGTGTATAAAATTTGTATAAGAAATATTGTTGAATTATAATACAAATCTAATAAGGTAAATTTATGAAATTTCGTTCTTTAATTTTATTACCATTAATCGTTGGTGTGGCATCACTTGTTAGTTGCTCTGGAAATAATGAGAAAATCAATATTCAATATGGACAAACAATCAAAGATGATGTCGACTATATTGCTTATGACGAACTCGCTAGTATGTTTAATAATGAAGAAACATTTATGGTCACTGTATATGCAAAAACATGTTCATGTTGGTCAATGTTTCACGCTGTTCTTAATCAATATATAAGCGTTCATCATATAAGGGTATATGCAGTTAATTATGATGAGTTTCATAGCGAAGATGGTAAATCGCTTGATAATTTTGGCTTAAATATCGCTAGTGGATACACTTCATTTGCAATTGTTGATAAGGGCGAAATCAAAGTTAATCTTAAATCTGGAAGTGATAAATTATTCAAAAATGTAGAATCATTCGGTCAATTTATGAATGAAAAAATCACTCTTCCTAAGATGTTTTATGTTTCTTTACAAAACGTGGAATCAATCTTTGCTAGTGATGAAACAAGCATTCTATATTTTGCTAGAAGTAACTGCTCAGATTGTTCATATTTAAATAAATATGTTCTAGATTCATATTCAGTCACAAATAATATATACATTTTAGACTGTGAATCACTTGGAATTAGACAATATGATGATGAAGGCAATCTTACTCCTGAAAGTCAAACTGCTTGGAATAATTTTAAAAAATCATTCTATTTAACAAGTGAAAACAATCCCGATTATGGTTTTGATAAAGGCTATGTTCCAACATTATTTTTGCTTAAAGGCGACAATGAAACTCATGTTCCAACAATTTTATCTGGTTCAGTCTACTTTAATGATTCACTTAGTAAAATAGATGAAAAAATTAAAATCACAAACACATATTATTCAAATGATAGAATTGATAGGCTTCAATATCTAAAAGCGTTTAACGGAACTAAAGTTCTTGAAGGACTTGAAATTGATAAAAAAGATGCAATTGAATATGGTGGCAATTACTATTGGGATCAAGATGCTGCAGCTAAATATCATTCCCCATTAGTGAAAGCCTTCTTAGAATATTCACTTCCGAAAGTAACTCACAAAGGGTTTGATGAAGTAATCAAAAATTAAAAAAACGCCTTTAGGCGTTTTTCTTTGGAGTGAGTTCTTCTTTTTTCTTATCAAAATCTTCTTGAGTGATATAGCCTTGTTTTAATAAATTTGCATATTGATCAAGAAGTTCTTCTTCTTTAGATTTAACTATGACATCTTCTTTGTTGACCATCATGTTTGTTTCATATATTCCCTGATCAAGTAAGTATATTCTTCGATTTATTCTAAATGAGAATAAAGTGATTCCTAGAATAAACATCGTGACAGAAGCACTCATCGAGACAGAAGCAAAATAGGCAAAATACATAAATAAGTCGCTATCTTTAATGGTGAGAGAAATAATAATGCTAGTAATTGCTAGTGCAATAGATAATCCTAAAAATGAGAAGCCTAAAATATAAAACACTTTACGATGCTTTTTTAGGCTTATTATTTCAGCTTGTAGTTTTTCTTTATTGTTCATTTATGCTTTAAGTCTTTCAGTAATTTCTTGAGTTTTTTTATAAATGTCTTCGATGTTTTCATATATGAAAAATTCGTGATTATAATATAAAATTTTGCCATTAATCATAGTCATCTTAATAATATCTTTTGAACCTGAATAAACGATATTTTTTCCGATATTATTAATTGGTTGCATAGAAGGATGCTTTAAGTCGATCATAATAATATCTGCATATTTATCTTTTGCAAGAATATCGCAATTATGTAGTCCCATTGCATGAGCAGAGTTGACTGTCGCCATTTTTAAGACGTCAAATCCATCCATAACAGTTGGATCTTTATTAATAACTTTTTGAAGGGTTGAAACAAGATACATTTCTTTGAACATATCAAGTGAATTATTTGATGATGGACCATCTGTACCAATCGCTATATTTAAACCAGCTTTTTGGTATTTCACCAAAGGCGCGATTCCACTGGCGAGTTTTAGATTGCTACCTGGACAGGTGATAATATTGACATTATGTTTCTTACAAATTTCAATTTCATTATCACTAAAGAAATTACAATGAAATCCTCCACCTCCATAATTAAATAATCCGACCGATTCCATTAATTCAATAGGGCGTTTTCCATATCGATCAATGCAGCCTTGAACTTCTGATTCAGTTTCACCAATATGTAGATATGCTGGAGCATGTAACTCATTTGCTAATGCTGCAATTTCTTTAATACGTTCAAGTGTAGTTGTGTATTCAGCGTGTATTCCAATTTGATATGAAATAAGTGAGTTCGGTTGATTGAAAGATTGATAACGTTCTTTAATCAAAGAAATAGGTTCCGAATTAGACGTTGCTAAGATAACTTCTCTAAAGCCCATCTCTTCACAAGCCTCTATAATTTCTGGTGGATTAAAATACATATCAAATGCAGCAGTTATTCCTCCTGCAATATATTCAAGAATGCCAGATTTAGTTAAGTGATAAATGTCTCTATCAATAAATTTTTCTTCCATAGGAAATATAACATCAAATAGCCAGTCATGAAGTGGAAGATCATCTGATGCGCTTCTACCAAAGACCATAGCAGTATGAGCATGAGCGTTTTTAAATCCAGGCATCAAAACATTACCATTACAATCAATAACTTTATCAATCTTTACATTCAAATCACATTTTGGACCAACATATTTGATTAAATTATCAACAACCAATAATTCGCCAAAAAAAATCTTTGTATCCTCCATCGTAAGGATACGAGCGTTTTTAAATAATATATTCATTATCTTTCCTCATCACCATCAGCAATTGGGGTAAGCATCTCGTGAGGAGCGCCACAAACCGGGCAACTACCATCTGGTAAAGGTTTTACCTTTTGCCCACAGATTTTACATTTAAATTTCTTTTCTTCTTTCATAAGTTTCTCCTATTTCAAAGCTTTATAATCGATTTTTCCTAATGCTGTATGAGGCATTTTATCTAAAAAGATAATTTCTTTAGGTTTAGAATAAACTCCAAGCCTAGAAACAATTCTTTCAATAATCTTTTCTTGAGCTTCTTCTTTTGTGCCTTTATATGTTTTAGAAAGCATGATATATAATCTGATAATATGGCCATGCTTTTCATCTTCTATCCCAATAGCGCATGTTTCATAAACGAAATTAAATGATGTTGCACAGTCTTCAACCATTGACGGAAAGACAGGAACTCCATTAACTTTGACTAGACGTTTAATTCTCGACTTATAAGTAATAAATCTATCTTCATCAATAGAACCATAATCACCAGTTCTAATATATTTAGTTCCATCTTTTGCAAGATAAAAGACCTTTTCATTAGCAAATTCATCTTTGTTAAAACGATAGCCATTCATTATGGTATCTCCACCGATGCATAATTCACCTTCTTGGTTAAAACCAAGTTCAACGCCTTTTTCATCAATAACAATACCTTTAACATTTGGAAGCAATTTTCCAACTGTACCAGGTTTATATTCATTAAATGTATTAACAGAACAAACATTAACAACTTCAGTTAAGCCATAGCCTTCTCTTAATCGGCAGATAGATTTTGCTTTTTGCATGCGCATATCAAATCTTTCTTTTAAAGCTGGTGAAACATAGTCACCACCGACGAAAGCAATACGAAGATGTTTAAGCTTTCTACCTCTAAAAGAATTCTTAGATAACATTGCTTCATATAAAACAGGAACTCCTACTAAAATATGAAGTTGATTTTTACGAATATATTTAACACAGTCTTTACGAGAAAATTTAGGCATTAACACATCTGTGCCACCTAAAGATAAGAAAGAGTGAATGCATTTACATAAGCCAAAACCATGAAACATAGGTAGAACCGCTAAAATGCCCATCCCTTTGATGTAGTTAGTTCCAAGAATCCAAAATGAATTAGTTGAAACTGAATTAATAGCAAAGCTAGATAGGGCAATAGTTTTTGGTTCTCCACTTGTACCACCACTATGTAAATAAACACTGTCATTTAAATATCTATCATCAAATGCAGAAATTGGTTTTGCTTTATAAAACATATTTGTGTTTACTGCATTTTTGGATAATTTTGCTTTATTTTTATTTCTATAAAGAAATCTTTCAAAAAATGAAAGTTCTTTAGCAGGAGAACAACTAAATAAATGAATACCTTTTTTAATAAGAGGTTCAAATTTAGAATAATTTGTATCCAAAACAAAAGCGTATTTACAATTAGTTTTCTCTAATGTTTCATTGAGTTGTTCATATGTAAATAATGGATGAACAATATTTGCAATCGCACCAATTTGGTTAATTGCATAAAGTAAATAAATTGCATCAGGAATATTAGGTAAGCATATAGTTACTGGTTCATCCTTTTTAACTCCTAATTCGGTTAAATAACTAGCGAATTGGTTAATACGTTTAATTAAAAATTTATATTTATATGCGTGATTAAAATATCTAAATGCAATTCTATTTGGATATTTAGTTGCACTAGCTAATACAGCTTGATATAAGCTTTGCTTTGTTTTACATGTTTCTTGCGCTTTATTTTTCATATTAATTTACCCAAAGATTCTTAATTGATATCCCATTAATAAAAGTATTGGGATCATAATGACTAAAAAGACAGGTTGATGGAATACATACACTAATAATGTGTGTTTACCAGGATAAATAAATCCACCTAATATACAATTAAGTTTTGCATTAAGTTGGCCTTGATTAGTCATTAAGTAATCTTTTCCATTAAGCAAGCGCTCTTCCTTAGGATAGAAATATTTAATAATGGATTTTTTATCCTTATAAACAGTTTCTCCAATAAATCCACCAAGAAAGATATATCCAACATATGGGAATAGCCCAAGCCAATCCGCTCCAAAGCCTTTAAGTCCAAGAACTGGTATCCACCAATTATCTTTAGTTAAGCTTTCAAAACCATTATTAATCCATCCGATGTCATTCCCGTTATTATTGAAAATGTAGAAAAATCTTGTAACAAGATCATATGAAGAATAATTCAATCGATTCATGGCATTCCATGATGACATAAATCCCCAAAAGATTAAAGACCCTAAAGCGATGCCTAAGCATATCCATTTCCATGCTTTCTGCCCGCACAATTTCTTAAACAACATCGATATACTTGCATATATTAAAATGCATAAACCAATTGTTGTTAATGTTGATAGCATAACTTGAAGAGATGAATCATTAATTACATATGAAACAGTTAATAATGCCCCGGTAACAATTAATCCTAATGTTAAAACTCCAAGGCCACGCTTTATGTTATTTTTTGAAAATTTGCAACTTATTCCGCAAAGAAACACAAATAAGAAAACACCAAATAATCTAACAAATATTCTGAAGTCATTGTGCCAATATTCATTGCCAAATTTCATCATTTCAGATAGAAAATTCGTGTTTGGATTAAAACCAATATTTTTAAATATGTTCGGAAGCAATTCGTAAAAATTATAAATATAGTGATCAATAATCATTCCCCAAATAGCAACGCCACGAAGAAAGTCGATTTCCCAAATACGTTTACTTGATGTTAAAACCTCTTTACTTCGTTTCTCTAAATAAACTGTTAAATTAGCAACTTTTTTAGATGCTTTCTCTATAAGTTTTTGAAGTTTATTTTTAGCATCCAATTCAAGGGAGATACGATATAAATCAGTCTCTTGTTGATCGTGCTTTAAAGCGTATTCCATGCATATGGATTTGATCTCTTTTTCACTAGTAGACTTAAATATAGCTATTTTCTTAGAATATTTATCTTCAAGTTTTTGAATTTTATATTCACGTTCTTCTTTTAAAGAGGCTTCATTAATCATAGCAATATTATAATATCAAAATTTAATATAATTAAAGCGAAAGTTATTTTGATTTATTGAAAAACTAAATTGTTAATTTATAATGACTAATATGGAATTTTGGCATATTCTACTAATCACTCTTGGAAGTATCATGGTTTTTTTCGCATTAATTTTCCTCATTCTAGGATTTAATTTTTATCACTATGTTTTTGATAGAAGAAAGGGAGATAAAGACTTTGACAAAAACGAAGATATTAATGCTAAAAATCATCCAGATAGACTTTGGTATTTTTCGAAAGAATTAACAGAATTAGAAATTAAATCATCCGATAAATTATCCTTAAAAGGATATCTACTTAAAAATGATTCCAATAAATTAGCGATTATTTGTCATAGAGGCCGATATTATTCATCGGTATCTCAAGCAAGAATTCTTTATGAAAATGGATTTAATGTTTTAATGCCGAATAATAGAGCTCATGATACAAGTGAAGGTAAACAATTTTCAATGGGCCCAAAAGAAGTCAATGATTTATTATTATGGATTGATTATATGATTACATTAAATCCTAAATATCAAATAGTGTTAATGGGTATATCAATGGGCGCACATATTGTTATGATGAGTGTTGGTAAGAATTTACCTAATAATGTCAAATGTTTTATAGAAGACTGTGGTTACGCGAATTTATATGATGAGCTTAAAAACGAAATGAAACGATCACTAAAATTAAATCATGTCGGTTTATTTATGTTTATCAACAAAATCTACATTAGATTGTTCCACCACTTTTCAATTAATGATTCCACTAAAATGTCATTACCAAATGCAAAAACACCTGGATTATTCATTCATGGAGAAAAAGATACTTTCGTGCCTTATAGTGATTTAGAAAAAAATTATTCATTAATGAGTGATAATATTTATAAGAAAAAAGTCATATTTACTGAGGCAGGACATAATGAGTCAATTAAGCAATATGAAAAATATAGTAATGAGGTTGTTAACTTTGTTAACAAATTTATAAAATGATTATTAAATTAAACAAAAAAGAAGAAGAAATCTGCCGTAAATTTCTTGAAGTAAAAGAAAACAACATTTCTGCTGCAGAATTTTATATTGATTATCTAAATAATTGCTCTAACGAAATTACAAGTTTTGATATCAAAATGCTTTCAAATAAATATGATATTGACAAATCATTTTATAAAGCGATGCTAAAGAAAATGCGTGTTAAAGAAAATGATTCTGACTACGCTAGAATAAACGAAAACTCTAACATCAAAAATGTTAAACAGTTAGATCCTAATGATTATATTAATGATGAATTTGCAAAAACTATTGGATTTCCAAAAGTAAGATCAAATGATTGGATGCTTACTAAACTCCACTATCTCGCTTATGAAGGTTTTGTTTACAATGAACTAAAAATAGATGTTGAATTTTATAAAGAAGAAACTCCATTAGGTTTTTTTACTAGTGATATCCCTTATTTAGCAGTTATTGAAGGTGATCAAATTTGGATGAGTGTTATTCCTCATGAAATTAACACAATGAAAGAACCTATTAGGAATGCTTTTGGCAATGTTTTAGTGCTTGGACTTGGACTTGGCTATTATGCTTTTCATGTGTCAAACAAAGATAATGTTACGGATGTAACAATTATAGAAAAAGATGAAAAAGCAATTCACTTATTTAAAGAATATATACTTCCTAAATTTCCTCATAAAAATAAGATAACCATTATTCATGAAGATGCTTTTGTCTATTTTAAATCAATGAATGAATTTGATTATGTGTTCTCTGATATTTGGCATAATGTTGGAGATGGTCTTGGATTATATTTAAGAATAAAACCATTAGAATTAATCTATAAAAACACCAAATTTGATTATTGGATTGAAACATCTCTTCTTGCAATGTTAAGAAGGCAACTTCTAACAGTTTATGAAGAAAATCTTTATGGTGGTTTGACTGAAAAAGACTATTTAAAGGCAAATAATCAAAACGATTTAATTATTAATGCTTTATATTTTAAAACCAAAGATGTTGTCATCTCTTCTAGCGATAACTTACGTCAATTGATTAGTGATGAATCCTTAAAAAAGATTGCTCAAGAATTGCTATTAAAAAGATAGGTTTAAACCTATCTTATTTTGTATATTTCTGTAACAATTTTGCTCATTAGTTCCATCTCTTCTAAGACTGCATATTCATATCGACCATGATGATTATATGAGCCTGTTCCAAGATTTGGACAAGGACAACCTTTAAAAGAGAATGTTGCGCCATCAGTGCCACCTCTAATTGGATCATAATAAAACGGTATATTAAGTGATTTATAAACCTTTTCAATCATGTTTTTACATTCTGGATTAGCATTAATAACTTCAATCATATTTTTATATTGATCTTTGATTGTCATTTCAATCTTAGCATCTGGATATTTTTTCTCTAATGTTAGTTTAGCATTATTGAAATCTAAAACTTGTTTATCAAGAATTTTTGAATCGTGGTTTCTAAGAATATATGAAACACAAACTTTTTCAGTATCGCCATTTATGCTTTGCAAGTGATTAAATCCCTCACGTTTTTCAGTCATATATGGAATCATATCTTTAGGTAACAAATTATTAAATTCAATCGCTAATAATGAAGCGTTGATTAGTTTGCCTTTAGCTTCTCCTGGATGAATAGACTTACCATAAATGGTAATATCTGCCTTTTTAGCATTAAAGTTTTCGATCGAAATTTCATAAGGACTTGCTCCATCTATAGTGTAGGCATATTTAGCTTGATATTTATCAAGCGAGAAGTGTTCAGGCCCTCTACCAACTTCTTCATCTGGTGTAAATAAAACGGATAATGGTCTTCTAGTATTTAAGTCCATCTTTAAAACGTTTTTTATAACGTCCATTATAATTGCAACGCCAGCTTTATCATCCGCGCCTAAAAGAGTTGTACCATCAGTAGTAATAAGTGTTTTACCAATGCATTCATTTAAATGAGGAAATTCTTTGTTAGATAGAACTAAATCAGTGTTGCCTAATTTAATGTTCTTTCCTTCATAGGTAATAACTTGAGGATTAACATTTTTACCGCTACATTCTAATGCAGTATCAACGTGAGCGCATAGGCCAACGCAGTCAAGTGATGAATCACCATCAATATGGCCATATAATCTTCCATAAGAATCAAGTTCGCATCTAACTCCAAGATCTTTTAGTTCTTTTTCAAGCATTTTTAATAGATCCCATTGTATTTTAGTAGATGGAGTTTCTAAACTCTCTTCGCTGCTTTGCGTATTTACCTTAACGTATCTTAAAAAATCATCTAATATCATTTTGTTTTCTCCTTATTGAACGACGTGCACTACATCAAATGAAGTGAGGATGCCAAGAACAGGTTCATTCTCAAAACCATTTTCCGTAACAAACACCATTACTAATTTCTTTCCTTTTTGATAAACTGACTGGAATAATTGCGTCACTTTTTCAACCGATGCATCTTTATCGATAAATCCATAATATTCACAAATGTGTTTATTAATTGGAAGATATTCTGCCATATCTTTTAACTTAGCATTGCTTGTCTCATTGTAATGTGATGGTAAATAAGCAAGAATAGCGTTAGGTGATAAGACACCAAATAAAGTGCCGTCACCATTTAAAATGGGTAGTTGCATATATCCAGCATCAATCATTTTAGGCAATAATTCAATAACTGTATCATCAAATTTAGCAGCAATTATCTTTGATATTGGGGTGCAGATGCTTAATGCAGTTTTTGGTTTATTTAATGTATTAACCTCAAATCTTAATGAATCGATTAAGGATTCACTAATTTCAATTAATCCATCTTTATTCATATCTAAATCATGAATCATCAAATTTCTAATTTGACGAATTAAATTAAGTTTTCTTCCTCTTTCACTAATGGCGGAATAAGGAGATTTAGATAATTCATTAGCGTATCTCATAATTTGAGAATGTGATCTGTCAAAATCGTTATAACGGTTTTGTAAGATTGCATCAAGTTCATTATAAAGTCTTAAATATTCTTGCGCTTTTGGATCCATATTTAATCCTCCAATTTGGATTTAGCGAGTCTAGATAAATCAAGAGTCAGTGAATCTGATTTCATCGCTTCTTTTAATATAAAATGTGCAGCTAATTGTTTATAAACAAAATCAAAATCAATATGATCATTTAATGTTGCTTTTAAATCAGCATCAATCGTTACATTGTGGAATGAAAAAATAAAATCTTCGAAAGAAACATACAAAATAGGCATGCTTTTATCAACTTCAACATTGAACTTAATTGGAAGATTTTTTTCTTTACAAATTCTAACTGCATCAGAAAGTTTACTTTTAAACGAATAACTTATAAGTTTTTTATAGCCTTCTTGTTTAACTGCGAAATTTAAATAATTAAATGATGCAAACACTAAAAAAGCATCATCGATATTTTGAATTGAACGACGATGAACAAAGTATTGTGCTCTTAAAACATAATTTTCATCAACTAAAGTATTATTTTGATTAACAATAAGTTTTACCTGCTCTAACA
>CAVIPD010000007.1:0-4005 GCA_963644775.1 bacterium
ATTAATGCACTGATACTTAATGCAATAATATAAGCGATTTGACTACTTTGAAGAAGTTCAACGAATATTGATGCAATTAATAATATGCCCATTCCGAAGAAAATAATTGCACTATACAAAATAAGACATTTTCTATTGTCGGTAATGATATCAGGTTGAATCGATTTTAATTCTTCTTTGGTAAAACCGAAATAAAATATTTTATTTATAATCTTCTTAAACATTTTAAGTCTCCTATATTTTATCAGCTACTGGAGTAGCAAATCCATAAGCCTTAATAGGTTTACCTTCACCATCAAATTCAGTAGCGTATCTAATAATGAAAGGAATCTTTTTTGAAGTTAAGGGAATTATAGCTTCAAGACTTTTAGAACCTTTAGCAATTTGTTTATGTAAATCACGGTATACATCAGCAAAATCTGATGGGATTATGCCCATTTCAATTATAGATTCAGGATAATTACTAATTAATGCTGGTAGTCCGAAATCTCTTATGCATCTAAGGCATGACTTGACTTCATTGGTTTTGACATCATATTCCCAAGAATAAATATTGAATTGTTCACTTGCAATTTTAAAACGTTTTTCATTATCTAAAAATGTAACGTAACGATTTTTTTCTTCAGTAATGTTTCTAATTGTAAGATAAAATAAATATTTATTTTCCTTGTTTCCTAATAGGCGAATTTGAGATCTAACGCAAACTTTCTTTCGATTAATATTCCACCACAATTCATTTTCAAATGAATCGGTGTTCTTTGAAGCTTGCGTTAATGTTTCAAGAAAAACGTTTTTATCTTCAATTGATAGAAAATTAAGTAAATCTATTTTAATAATATCTTTTTCAATCAAATCGGTGTTAAGTTCTTTCAGGAATTTTTCATTCACTCTAATAATCCTGATTGCACTACCATCATAAATAAATATTGCTGCACCATAGGTATAGGAATTGAAAATCAAAGTTTCTTGTGAATTAGGATTCCAAAATGTTCCATTATCAATTGATTCAATCATATGGAATCTTGGAACAATCTTAGTAACTTCGTTTTTACTTAATAAGTTATAGAAGTCATCTTTAGTAATTGGCTTTGAGTATAAATATCCTTGAATATAATCACAGCCAATACTTCTCATAAAATCGGCTTGGTTAACAGTTTCAACACCTTCAGCAATCATTGATAATCCTAAATCATTGATCATTGAAACGATAGATCTAAGAATAATGCCGGCTTTGCCCTCATTAAAATTGGCATTAAGGAACGCCATATCAAGTTTGATTAAATCAAAATCAATCTCTTTTAATGTGTTGAGTGATGAATATCCACTACCAAAATCATCCATCTCAACGTTATAACCAAGAGAATGAACTTTGCTAATAAATCCTTTCACAATATTAAGATCCTGTGCAGAAATGGTTTCAGTAATTTCAATAGGAACGCTTTTTTTATCGATACCGTATTTATTAGCAATCGCATCTAAACAATCAATAAAAGTTGGATTAAAAATATCAACTCTAGAAACATTAAATGAAACAGGAATCATAGATAGATTATTATCATGACAACGTTTTTGAAATTTGCATAATTCTTCAAAAACAAATAAATCTAATTTAGAAATCAAATTTTTATTTTCGAGTACTGGAATAAAATCTCCCGGAGGAATGATTCCATATTTTGAAGAATTCCATCTCACTAATGCTTCGGCACCAATTAATTGACCTGTTGAATGACTATATTGAGGTTGAAGTAAAATAAAAAATTCGTTATTATCCAATGCTTTTTGAAAGCCGATAATAATTTCATATTCAAGGATGAAGGATTTCGATTTCATAAAATACTTTGATTAATTTTTAATTAATGTAAATATATCAATTATTCATTTAAATAAAAATGAAAAAACAAATAAGTTCGAATCAATCGATAAAATTAGTTTTAATTTAAATTAAAAATTCATTATACAAAAACTCACTTACAATTAAATATTAATATTTGTAACAAAATAAAAACGGTATTCTTCATCAATTTTGGTGGAATACCGTTATTAGATTTTCTGGCAGGGGTAGTAAGAATCGAACTCACATCAGCGGTTTTGGAGACCGTTGTACTACCACTGTACTATACCCCTAAACGAGTTAAATTATAAAAAATTAACTCAATGGTTTCAATAGAAAATTATTGAAGTGATCTTGCAATCTTATTTACAAGTCCCATATCAACTTGACCATCGAAGTTTGCTTTAAAGTGTTTCATAACTGATGGAATTGATTTATCAGATAGTTTTTCTATTTCTTTTTTAATTTCATCTTCACTTAAAAGTTTTGGAAGATATTTTGAAATTAACGCTGTTTGAGCAATGATAGATTGAACTTGTTCAGTGTTACCAACTTTCATGTAACCTTCTTTTTCCTCTTGAAGTTCCTTAATAATTTTTCCAATCAAAGAAACCATATCAGCATCTTTTATTTCTTTTCCGTTTGCTTTAGCCTCAATCGCTGCCAATTTGTATCTAGAAATAACCACACTTAAAACAGCACGAGCTGATTGGTCGTTAGCCTTTAAGGCTTCGATGTTAGCTTTTTGTAATTCATCAATAATCATTTAAATAGTCTCCCTTCTAAAGATGTCTCTTATTGATCTAAATATAGCAAAATAAACTGCAAAGATTTCTAAACGTCCTAAGAACATTCCAACTGTTAATGTCCATCTAATGCCAACATTATTTATTTCGGTTAATCCACAGGTTAAACCAGTCGATGATAAAGCATTAGAAAATTCAAAGAACGCATCACTCATGGATACACCACTATTAATGCCAAAAAACATAATGATGATTGTTCCTAATGCAAGAACCAATAAATAAACAAGTAAAAATCTAAATGATTCAAAAACGTCAGCAGAACTTACTTCTTTTTTCTCTCCGAATCTTCTTACATAGTGAGGATAAACCATTCTTTTAGAAGATACTTGTTCTTTAAAGGACCAATATAATGTTTTTAACGCAATAACAAAGCGATATTGTTTGACTCCGCCAGCAGTTGAACCCATTCCACCGCCAACTATTGTTAGCATTATGATAAGAAACATTGCTGTTTGTCCTAACGAAGAAATATTTGAAATATTTGAGAAGCCTGTAGTTGTTATGGTTGAGAAAAATGTAAATGCTCCATAACGCAATGAATCTAATGAATTATATTCATTACTATGAGATAAGAATATAGATGCAAACAGTAGAGGAATCATAATGATTGCTAATATTGCTAAAAATCTAACTTCACAATCTTTAAACACTTTTTTAAAGCGACATCTAAGCAAAAACATATGTGTTAAGAAGTTCGTTGCTCCAAGCACCATTAAAACGCAGGAAATAATTTCGATAGCGAGTAAATTTCCAGAAGCGCTGTATTCTAGTAAACCACCTTTTTTAGGAGAGAAACCGCCTGTTGCCACTGCAGATATTGAGTGACAAATAGAATCAAATACTGGCATTCCTGCTAAAGAATAAGCAAATGATCCGAGCACAATATAAATTAAATAAATGGTTAAGATTGCACGAGCAGATTTACCTAAGTTAGGTAAAAGTTTATCGTTATGTCCTTCTGCGGTATAAAGTCTTAAACCAAATCTATCGCTTAATGCGCTTGAAACAATTAAAACTAAACCGACTCCACCAAAGAACAAGAGTATGCTTCGATAGAATTGATAAATATGAAGTGAATAAAATTCTTCAGGGTAGGTAAAGAAAACAGTTAATCCAGTTGTTGCATATCCAGATGTTGTTTCAAAAACAGCATCGGTAAAATTCATACCGCCTAAAACAAATGGTACTGCTGAAATCAATATAGCGCTTAACCAAATAAGAACCAATATAATTGAGTCCTGGTATTTTCCTAAATTAAATTTTTCCCTTTTAAAGATAAGTAAAAAATAAAGTAATAAACCAACACCAATAGAACTAGCGCCAGGAATAATAAAATTTTTAGCAGTAAAGGCTTCATTAGAATAAGGT
>CAVIPD010000008.1:0-3288 GCA_963644775.1 bacterium
ATCGAAAAGCAATCATTTCCCGTGATTGCTATAACAAAACTTAATTAGCGTTGTTATTATTTTTAAACAATCTAAATAATTTACGAATTTGTTTAGAAAAGAATGGAATTATTAAGTTAATTGCACCAACAACAATTCCCATAATAATTAAAGTGTTAGACCAATTTTCTTGTTTAATAACTATGTTATTTGCTTTAAATAAGAAAAGTAGTCCAAACGCAAAACTTACCCCAATAAATGAAAAAATGAATTCCCATGCTCTGACCGTTAGATATCTTTCTTCATTTAACGGATCATCTTTATCAAAAAACGGGGTGGAATAAGATATAAAAAATAGTTCGATAAACATACATACAATAAATAAAATAATTAAAATTATTGCCCACATTGAAGAATCAGATGCAAAAAAATAAGGGATGAGTAGACTAACAAACGTCGATAATGTAATTTCTAGGCCGACCAGACAATATAAAAACCAATCATTCTTGAAGAATGTGATAAACATATTATCATTACTTTTGACTTTTTCTTTCTTAATTGGTTTTTCCTTTTTAGGTGTTAAATCTTGTTTAACATAAGAATTAGAATTCATATCATAAAAAGGCATATCATCAAGTGAGAAAGGTTTCTCTTCCTCTACTTTATTAGTTTCTTTATTAACAACACCTTTATCTAAAACAATGAATGTCAATAAATCCTTATAACGATTAATAACTTCATCAATAAGTTTCTCATTGGCGAGATTAACATTGTTATTTTTGTTATATAAAACATAACCAACGTTATACTTAGTTATATTTAAAATAATTGCCTGAATTTTTTCTTTCTTTTGTTCATCATTTTCTAATGGCATATCTTTAAGTTGCTTTAAACTTGTTAACACATCATTAGAGAATGTTTTTTTATCTTTTTTATTTATAATAAAACACACTACAAGGCAAAAGACTTGCGAGCGAATCGCAACAACATTTAACGTTTCTTCTTGCTTTTCGTTAACTGGATAAAACTCAATTCCATTAATAATGAATTTGCCGTCATCAGCAGATTGATTTTTTAGTTTCAAAAATTCGTATTGATATCTATCAGCAAGTTTAATTAAATTAATTCCATTACTAAATGAAAGGTCTAATCCCTCTTGTGAGGCGAATTTAGAATGGATTTTTAATTTGTTAAACTCAACCATTATTTATTAACCTTAATATCATCTAAAACATGTAATAAAATTGTCGCCATCATATGGTCAAAACTCATATGAATGTCTTCTGCTTTCATCATGTCATTGATTGGGGCGTGTAAATGATAATCAGCCATCTTATATAATTGACCACCATCATAACCAGTCATTCCAATGACTTTAACGCCGGCAGCTTTTGCAACTTTTATCGCTTTAATAATATTCTTAGAATTTCCTGAACCAGAAATTGCTAAAACTAAGTCTTTCTTATCAAGAATTTTTTCAATTTGATAAGCGAAAACATCCTCATAGGAAACATCATTTGCTAATGCAGTTAGAATTGGGGTGTTATCGCTTAAACAAACAAAGTTAAATTTTTTGCTTTTCTTCATTGAAACGCCTTTGTTGAAATCGCACACCATATGTGAAGCTGTTGATGATGAACCACCATTACCAAAAACATAAACTGTGCCACCATTTTCATAGCAATCAACTAAAGCATTCATTGCTAAAGAAATTTCTTTATAATCAAGTTTATTAAATGTGCTTGCTAAACCTTCGTAATATTCTTTAATTTCATTTTCGTAATTTTTCATAATCTTCTCCTAATCACAGTAAATAATAGAAGCACCTGAATTATCTAATTCAAATGGAAGTTCTTTATAATCTTTGAAAGCTTTTCTAATATTTGCTTTAGCTTCTTCAGTTGGCACATAGAAAAGCAAGAATCCACCACCACCAGCACCTAGTAATTTGCCACCAGTAGCGCCTGCCTTAATTCCCATATCGTATAATTCGTCAATTTTTCCATGGCTAACTTGGCTGGCCATTTGTTTTTTCAAAGCCCAACCTTTTGCTAAACATTCACCTAAAAAATCGACATCATTCTTTTCAAAATGTTCTTTAAGTTCTCTTGCAAGATCGCACATCTTTAAAAGAGTTTCTTCCTTGTTTGATTTAGTTTCAATATTTTTCTTTTGTTCAGAAAGAATTTTGTTAGCGTCATGAGTAATGCCTGTATAGAACATAACACAGTTATTTTCTAATTTCTTATACGATTCAGGTCTCATGACTATTGGTTCAATTTTAACAAAACCATTTGGCATAAATTCATAGAATTTAAGTCCGCCGAAAGCAGATGCAAATTGATCTTGTTTACCAATGGGATGACCTAAATCACCAATTTCAATTTCGCATGCTTCTTTTGCAATATGATATGTTGAGACATATTGATGCTCATAAGTGTAAAGAAGTTTTAATAACGCAACTGTAAATGTTGATGATGAACCTAAACCTGTTCCAGCAGTCACATCTGCCATTGAAGCAATTTCAACTCCCGAAATATTAAATCTTCTAAAAGCCTCATGAAAAATTTTATGTTCAATTTCTTTATAATTATGAACATTTTCGGTTTTTGAATATTTCAAAGAAATATCGTCTCTATTAAATGCTGGATGAATTGTTAAATAGACATACTTTTTAATTGTTGTTGAAAGGACACATCCACCATGTTTTTCATAAAACGATGGCATGTCACTACCACCACCAGCAAAAGAAACTCTAAAAGGAGCGCGAGACATTATCATAATTATTCCTTCTTTCCATCAGCATATTTGACTGATTCAATGATATATACAGGACGATTATTGGCTTCAACATACGCTCGATTAGCGTAGCCGCCAATAATGAACAATGAAAATTCAATAATTGAAAATAGTAAGACAATAACACCTATAATTAACCACACTATATAACCTTCTGTTAGGATGGTAAATCCAAGAATATTTGTCTTTTGTAAAATGTAGAACACTAAAAGTGTTAATAAAGCTAAAATTGATAAGACAAAACTAAAAATTGAAATCTTAAATATAACAGTTAAAAGTTTATCTGATATAACTGTGAAATAATCAAATGCATTTTTAAATAAAGCAGATTTTTTATAATGAGTTTTTCCACCAACTCTATTCTTACGTTCATAAGTAACTTCCGCAGTTTTAAAGCCGACATAAGGAACTTCGATTTTTAGAACCCTAAAATTTTCACCAAGAGAATTAATGTTATCGACAACAACTCTATCTAATAATCTAAAATCGCCAACATTCATTGGAACATTA
>CAVIPD010000008.1:3430-7619 GCA_963644775.1 bacterium
CGTTTACCGTTAACGACTTGATAGCCTTCTTCCCATTTTTGAATCATGTTAGGAATGACATTCGGATCATCTTGGAGGTCACCGTCTAAAGGAATAACAGCATCGCCTTTAGAAACTTTTAATCCAGCGGCAACTGCTTCTTCGTGACCAAAACTTCTTGATAAACGAACGACAACAATATTGCTCTGCGATTTTTGTCTATCAAGTAACAAGTTATATGTACCTTCATCAGGCATATCAGTTACAAAAACTAATTCGAATTCATATTTATCACTTAATGAGTTAACAATTGGATTAACTGCATCAAAGAAAAATGGAATTGATTCTTCTTCGTGATAAACAGGTATTACAAGAGATATTTTTTTCATAGTGAAATCATTATATCAGTTTTTAGAAAATATTTTATTATTTTCAAACCATCGACATAAAATATATCTACTAAAATACAATAAAAAAATTATATAAACCTAAATATGATAAAATAAAATCGTAAGAGGTTTTAATATGGAAAAAATTATTTTACAAAAATACAATGAATGGATTAATTCAACCAAGTTAACTAAAGAAGAAAAAGATGAATTAGTTTCCTTAAAAGGAAATGATAAAGAAATAGAAGAAAGATTCTGCGCTGATCTTGAGTTTGGAACAGGCGGACTTAGAGGCATTATGGCTTTAGGAACCAATAGAATGAATAGATACATCATTCGTCGCGCTACTCAAGGACTAGCAAATTATTTGTTAAAGCAAAAAGCAAAACCAAGCGTTGCAATTGCGCACGATTCTAGAAATCATTCTAGAGAATTTGCTATTGAAGCCGCTATTGTTTTGGCAAGTAATGGCATCAAAGCATACATTTACAAAGAACTTATGCCTACACCATCATTATCATTTGCAGTTAGACATTTAAAGTGTGATGCGGGAATTGTCGTTACAGCTTCTCATAACCCAAAGATTTATAACGGATATAAATGTTATGGTTCCGATGGTTGCCAAATGACAGATGTATCTGCAAATGCAGTCTTTTCTGAGATTCAAAAAATTGGAATGTTTGACGCAAAAGTTGGATGTGAAGAATGCCTCAGAAATTCTGGTTTAATTGAAACAATATCAGATGAAGTTTTTGAATCATATATTTCATCAGATTTAAGACAATCTGCTATCAGCGAAAAAGCATTAAAAAGAATTCTTAATTTAGCATACACACCATTGAATGGTGCAGGATATAAATGTGTTACCACAATTCTTGATAGAGATGGTTTTAAACATATTGATGTTGTACCTGAACAAAAAGACCCGGATGGTAACTTCCCAACTGCTCCATATCCTAATCCAGAAATGAAAGAAGCTTTAACGCTCGGAATTAGACTACTTATCGAAAAGAATGATGATATTTTAATCGCAACCGATCCAGATAGTGATCGTATTGGCGTTGTCGTTAATCAAAAAGGCTCACCAATCATCTTAACTGGCAATGAAGTAGGTATTTTGTTATTTGACTTTGTTTATAGAGTTAGAAAAGAACAAAAAACTCTTCCAGAAAAACCATTTGCAGTAAAAACGATTGTTAGCTCAGATATGGTAAATGTTATGGCTAAAGATTACGGCGTTGAAATCGCTGAAGTCTTAACAGGATTTAAATATATCGGTGAGCAAATTTTATGGCTTGAACAAAAGGGCCAAGAGAAGAGATATATCTTTGGATTCGAAGAATCATGTGGATATCTAACAAATACAGATATTAGAGATAAAGACGCTGTTAATGCAGCTTTATTAACTGCAGAAATGGCTAATTATTATAAACATGAAGGCAAAACTCTTTATGATAGACTCCAAGAACTATATGCCAAATTTGGTGATTATAAGACAGCAACAGTTTCTTATGAATTTCAAGGTTTAGAAGGAAAAGAACACATTAAACAATTGATGGCTAATTTTAGAGGTAGTGAAATCAAAAAGATTCTTGGTAATGTAGACCATGTCGGTGACTACTTAGAACAAAAGATTTATTTTGATGATCGCGAAGAGCCAACAAATTTACCAAAGAGTAATGTTGTTAAATTCTTCCTAAAAGGTGGAGAAACAATAACAATTAGACCAAGCGGCACTGAGCCAAAATTAAAAGCTTATATCTTCGCACTTGGAAAAGAGAAACTTGAACATCTTAAATCATTGATTGATAAGTTCATTGGCAAATAATTAAAATGGAGTAATACTCCATTTTATTTCAAGTATTTTTTCAATCGTTCACAGCAATCTTTAACATTCGCTAAGCTTGTCGCAATATTAATTCTCACGAATGATTTTCCGCTTTCACCATAAGCAAGACCATCTGCTAGCCATAGACCGGTTTTTTCTCTAAGATCTTTTGTGAATTTAACACTATCATTTGAGTAATAAGAGATATCAACCCAAAGTAAATAAGTTGCGTGACCTTTAATAATATGAAGATTAGGTAATTCTTTTTCAATAAATTCAGTGAAGTATTTTTTATTATTAAATAAATATTCTCTTAACTCCTTGTTCCATTGTTCACCATCTCTAAATGCAGCGATAGCGGCATCAACAGCAAAATAGTTTGGTTCACCAACATCATCACAATATAGACCGGCTTGAACTTTTTCGCGAAGTTCATCGTTAGGGATAATTAAGGCTGAAGATTGTAGACCAGCTAAATTAAAAGCTTTGGTTGGTGAAACTAAAGTAATAATAGAATTCTTCATTTCTTCACATGCAAGTAAAGCTGGATTATAATCAAATCCCGGATCGGTTATATCACAGTGTATTTCATCAGAAATGATTTGAACATTATATTTTTTAGCAAGTGTAAAAATTTTTCTAATTTCTTCACATGAATATATCTTTCCAATTGGATTATGAGGATTACAAAACAATAAGAAAGAAGTTTTGCTTCTTGATAACAACTTTTCTAATTTTTCAAAATCTATAAAATATTTGTAATCTTTATAAATAAGTTCGCATTCTAAAGTAACTAAACCATTATTTCTAATGCAATTATAGAAAACATTATAAATAGGCGTAAGCATAACAACTTCTTGTCCAGGCTTACCAATATGTTTAAATATTGAATCGATTGATGCAACAACAGATTCGGAATATAAAAGCCATTCACGTTTAAGTTCAAGATTATGTCTTGATTTGGCCCAATATATATATGATTCAAAATATTCTTCAGGCGTAAAAGTGTATCCATAAGCATCGATATTAGCGCGTTTGATAACTGCTTCTTTAATTTCAGGCATGACATGGAAGTCCATATCTGCAATCCACATAGGGAGTTCATTATCTTTAACATCCCATTTGATTGATGCCTTATTTTTACGATCAACAATGCTATCAAATTCGTATTTCATGTTTATTCCCCTATAATGATTTTTGTTTTTTTAGGATCAATAATAAAATCATCCATTATTAATTCATCAATAGATTTAACTTTTATAGATCCAGAAATAGGATTTTTGATTGAAAGTACATTAGAAATAATTTCAGCATTTATATTTTTACAAAATTCAAAGCATAAATCGGTATTATTAAGTTCACAATTAATAAGTTTAACGTTATCCATATAACAAAGGCCTTGATGAGACTCAATTTTACAGTTAATGAATGTGATGTTTTTACTATTCCAAGATAGGTATTCACCATTGATAACACAGTTTTCGACAATTACATTTTCACAATTCCAAAAAGAATCTTTACTATTCAAAATCGAATTTTTAATGCGAATATTTTTGCCTCCATCAAAGGCATAGTTTCCATTTAACACAAGATTTTCAATTTCAACATTTTTCGCGTTAAAACCTAAATAATCTCCACAAAATTCAGCATTTTTAATGTAAATATCCTTGCAATTCCACAACGTTTCTAGTGAATTGGGGAATTTGACATTGATTAATTTTATATTATTGGATCGTCTAAAAAGTTTAGGTGCTTCAACTAAAGAATCTATGATTTCAATATTGTTTGTATACCATATACCACTTCTAGCAGTATCTAAAAAATGTGTGTTCTTTACTTTAACATTTTCACAATACCATAACGGATACTTCCATTTGAAGGTACACTCATTAATTTCGAGATTTTTACTTTCTTTTAATGGCGATTCTCCATCATAAAAAACTGATTTATTAATAGAAGCATCTATAGTTTTAAAGAGTGCTCTTTCACCAGT
>CAVIPD010000009.1:0-5141 GCA_963644775.1 bacterium
TGTCTATGTTGATAATGTTTCAGTGTTTTCTGAAATAAATTCATTTAGTGAATATCTAAAAAATAATAATAATGTAATGACAATTCTTTTAGATAGAAGTGACGAATTATCTAATTCAATTTATCGATATTCAATTAAAGATGTAATTATCGAATCTAAAATTCCAGTAGCGTTAATCGAAATTGATGAATCTAATGAAAAAGGATTTTTGGATTTATTCTCTTTGGAAGTATTATCTTCGCCAATAGGCTATTATAAAAGTGGAACCAAAGAAGACGTTCATATCTTCGATAATAACTTCGAAGAAGGCAAAGCCTTCCTAAAACAATATTTATCATAAATTAAAAGCAGAGGATTTAACCTCTGCTATTTTTATTTCTCACTAGTCTTGATTCTAGCAATTGATTTTTTTAAGGCAATTATCGCTCGTTTTGTATCAATATTAGGATCATTTGATTTTAATCTAGCTTCTGCTCTTTCTTTAGCGGCTTTGGCACGATCAATATCAATTTCATCCTTTGCTTCAATAGCGTTAGTTATTAAGTTAACGCCACTACTAGTAACATTAATTGCGCCACCATGGATAGCATAATATTTTGTTTTACCATCAATAAATAAATGCATTGGAGCGATTTCAAGTGCGCCAATTAAAGGCGTATGACCTTTCAAAATAGTGCGATATCCGGATGTTAGTTTCACAGTTAAAGAATCAACATCAAGTTGAGCATATAGACCTTTAGGTGTGATTATTCTAACAAGTAGCCCCATTCTTATTTACCGGCCTTTTTTTCAATCTCATCAATTGTACCAATATAAAGAAATGCACTTTCTGGATAATGGTCATATTTTCCTTCAAGAATTGCTTTAAAAGAACGAACTGTATCTTTGACAGGAACATAGACACCTTTATAGCCAGTAAATCCTTCAGCAACAGAGAACGGTTGAGAAAGGAAATTACGAATTCTTCTAGCACGGGCAACTATTACTTTATCTTCGATAGAAAGTTCATCCATACCTAAAATAGCAATGATATCTTGAAGTTCTTTATAACGTTGTAAAATCTTTTGTACTTCACGAGCGACTTTATAATGTTCTTCACCAACAACACGTGGATCGAGAATATTACTTGTTGAATCAAGAGGGTCAACAGCAGGATAAATGCCTAATGCTGCAGTATTACGGTCAAGAACTGTCTTTGCATCAAGATGCGAGAATGTTGTTGCAGGAGCAGGGTCAGTTAAATCATCAGCAGGAACATAAATAGCTTGAACTGATGTAATTGAGCCATCTTTTGTCGAGGTAATACGTTCTTGTAATTGGCCCATTTCGGTTGCTAATGTTGGTTGATAACCAACAGCAGATGGCATTCTACCTAATAAGGCAGAAACTTCACTACCCGCTTGAGTAAATCTAAAGATGTTATCAATAAATAGTAATACATCTTGATGTTCAACATCTCTAAAATATTCCGCCATTGTTAATCCAGATAAACCAACTCTCATTCTTGCTCCTGGAGGTTCATTCATTTGGCCGAAAACAAGAGCTGTTTTTGATAAAACTCCACTGGATTTCATTTCGTGATATAAGTCATTACCTTCACGTGAGCGTTCACCAACACCAGCAAAGACTGAAATACCATGTTGTTCAGTGGCAATGTTGTGAATAAGTTCTTGAATAAGAACTGTTTTACCAACACCAGCACCACCAAATAAACCAACTTTACCACCTTTGACATATGGGCAAAGTAAATCAATTACTTTAATACCAGTTTCAAGCATTTCAGTAGAAACATTTTGATCTGAGAAAGTTGGAGCTTTTCGATGAATTGGATTATGTAATTCTTTTGAGAAATCACCACCTAATTCATCAATAGGTTCACCTAAAACATTAAACATTCTACCAAGTGTAGCCTTGCCAACAGGAACTGAAATTGGTGATTTTGTATCAATAACATCAAGTCCACGAAGAATTCCTTCAGTTGGTCCCATTGCGACACAGCGAACAGTGTCATCGCCGATATGTTGAGCGACTTCAACTGTTAAACTCTTATCATTTGGTAGTTTAACTACCAAAGCAGTTAATAGTTCTGGTAAATGTTCATCAGGGAACCTAACGTCTATAATAGGTCCAACAGCTTGAACAACTTTTCCTAAATTTTCTTTCATAACTTAGGCCTCCTTATTTTATTTGGCCGGCAATAACCTCAATAATTTCTTGAGTAATTGCGGATTGTCTAGCTTTATTAAATTCGATTGTTAATTCATTGATAAGTTCATCGGCATTGTCGTTAGCGTTTTCCATCGCACTTCTGCGTGAAGCTTGCTCACTAACTTGTGATTCCACGATTTTTTGATATAAAAGAGATGTGACATATATTGGCACAAGAGCTTCGATCAAGGTCTTAATATTAGGATCAAAAATTGGAGGATAGCCAATATCTTTGTTCGATTCAGATTTTCCTAAAGGAAAAATATCAAATAATTCAGGAATGAATTTAATCGAATTTACGTAATGAGTGTATATTAGTTTTATCGCTTTATATTTTCCATCAATAAATTGTTGATGAATATAGTTACCTAAATGAACAATATCGTTATATGAAATCTTTTCATTAATTTTGACAAACGAGTCATTTACTTCATAACCGTTACGTTTATAATAAGCATCACCTTTTATGCCTATTGGCATAATAATTGATGAATTTTTATCAACAGTATTACCTACAAAGTGATAAATATCGTTATTATATGAAGCACATAAGCCTAGATTTGAATTGATAACAATATATAAGATTTTAGGTGCGTTCTTTTCACTTAAATAAATTTGAGCATCATTGTTAGATTTGCTAAATAAGGCGTCGATTAAAGATACGATCTCATTAGAATAAAATTCATTTGAGAGCATTATATTTTTGTATCTTTTTAGTTTAACTGTCGCGACAAGTTCCATAGCTTTGGTGATCTTTTTCGTGGAGTTAACACTATTGATACGACGTTTGGTTTTATTTAAGTTTTGAGCCATAACTAATTGATTGATTTAATAAAATCAGAAATGATGCCTTGAAGTTTTATAATTAATGCATCACTTAATGATTTTTTCTCATTAATTTCTTTGAGTACTTCACTATGTGAAGATTTAATGTGTTCATAGAGTTTATTAAGTGTCGCTTTAATACTTTCTAGAGGTAGTTCCTCTAAGTATCTATATTTAGCGGCAAATAATTCAATAATTTGTCTATCAACACTATAAGTGTCATATTGATTTTGTTTCAATACTTCCATCAATACTTTACCGTGATTTAAAACATCCTTTGTTTCCTTATCTAGGTCACTACCAAATTGAGAAAAGGATTGAAGTTCACGATATGAAGCAAGTTCAATTTTAAGTGAACCTGCAACTTGTTTCATAGCCTTAATTTGAGCAGCACTACCAACACGACTAACAGATAAACCTGAGTCGATAGCAGGTCTTTGACCTGCATTAAATAAATCACTCATCAAAAATATTTGACCATCTGTGATTGAAATAACATTTGTTGGAATATAAGCAGAAATATCTCCTGCTTGAGTTTCAATAATTGGTAATGCGGTGATTGAACCACCACCATTTTCTTCATTAAGTTTGCATGCTCTTTCAAGCAATCTACTATGTAGATAGAAGACATCACCAGGATAAGCCTCACGGCCACTAGGACGTTTAAGCAAAAGCGATAATGTTCTATAACTAACCGCATGCTTACTTAAATCGTCAAAAACAATTAAGCTATCTTTTCCCTGGCTAAGCCATTCTTCTGCCATGGCCATGCCTGAATAAGGTGCTAAATAAAGTAATGGAGCTAGTTCACTTGCTGTTGCGCTGACAACAACTGTGTAATCCATTGCACCACTTCTTTTGAGTTTGTCGACTAATGATGCAACTGTTGAATTCTTTTGTCCAATAGCGACATAAATGCAATTTACACCTTTACCTTTTTGGTTAATTATTGTGTCAATTGCAATCGCGGTTTTACCAGTTTGGCGATCACCAATAATAAGTTCGCGTTGACCTCTACCAATAGGAATCATTGCATCAATAGCTTTAATTCCTGTTTGTAGTGGCGTATCAACGCTTTTACGATACATAACACCTGGAGCAATAACTTCAGTTGGACGATATGAAGTTGATTTAATGTCACCAAGTCCATCAAGAGGTTGACCTAAAGCATTAACTACTCTACCAAGCAAAGCATCGCCAGTAGGAACTTGAACAACACTTTTTGTACGTCTAACCAAATCGCCTTCTTTAATTTCTTTATCATCGCCTAATAAAACGCATCCGACATTTTCTTCTTCAAGATTCATGACCATGCCATAAACATCATTTGGAAAAAGAACTAATTCACCTAGCATTGCTTTATCAAGACCATAAACCAAAGCAACACCATCACCAATGGTGATAACTGTGCCAACATCATTTGATTCAACTTTATGTGAAAAGTCTTCGATTTGTTTCTTAATTAAGGCAGAAATTTCTGAAGAATTAATTTTCATGTTTGCTACTCCTTTCATTTAAGTTTTTTTTCATTGATTCGATTTTGTAACTAATTGATCCATCAAATACATAATCATGAATAACAACTTTGATTCCCCCAATAAGTTTAGAATCAAGTTTGTTAATTAATTCAACTTTTTCATTTAATCTCTTAGAGATTGCCTCCTCAACATTATGAATTTGAGTCTCACTTAATTGATTAACTGAATAAATAAATCCTTCGCTTATTTTTAAATCTTCATTACATCCATCAATAAATTCTCTAGCAATATATTTAAAGTGATTAAATCTATGCTTTTTGACAAGTAATTTAATAAAAGATGATAGATTCGTTAAGCCATAAGGTTTACATAGATCATCAATAAATTTGTATTTTTCTTCATCTTTCACAAAGTAGGATTTTAGGTACGAATCCACATCAATATTGTTAGATAAAAACATTAGGAGTGATTTAATCGCTTCTTTATATTCCTTTACTTTGTTTTCTTGCTTAGCAAGAGAAAGTAAGGCGTTCGAATATCTAACAAATAGTGAATCCATAATTAATTTTTAGTTTCTAAATCGTTAATAAAGTCATTAACAAGTTTCTCATTATCTTTGTTATTAACTTC
>CAVIPD010000009.1:5151-18720 GCA_963644775.1 bacterium
CTTTAGCTTGTTCTATTATTTCGGCTTTTTGTTTATTTGCGTCTTCTTTAGCCTTTTCGACGATCAAAATTGCAGATTTTTTACTTTTTAGTAAAATTTCGTCTGCTTCTTTCACTAATCCTTTTGATTTAAGTTCTCTTTCTTCAGCAGTTTTGATTTTGCCTCCTACATAATCTCCACGCTTCTTCACATATTCTTTGATTGGTTTATAACCGAAAAAGAATACAACTAAAACAAGAACGATAAACGCAAGAAAAGTTGCCAAGAAATCCCATTCATTAAATGAGATTCTACTAGTAAAATTTTCCGCATCAAAAGGTGTACCGTCACAGCTAGTAAGAGTAAGGGTGGATAATAATATAAGAAGTATTATTTTCCCTTTATTTTTCATTTAAAAGCCTCCTATAAATTAAGAACAAGTTATTTAATCATTCCAGGTAAAATGAAAATGATTAAGATTGCGATTAGCAAAGCATAAATACCACATGTTTCAACAAGAGCACATCCGATAATCATTGATGAACGGAGTTTGTCGCTTGCTTCAGGATTTCTTGCCATGCCGTCAATTGCCTTTGTAACTAGTAAACCTTCACCGATTGATGAACATCCGGATGAAAAGATTGCGATAGCTGCAGCAATTGCAATAGCGCCGATATCTGTCATATTAATTCTCCTTTCTAGATCCAAGAGAAATTTCTGCTTCAACTGGATCTGGTTTTTCTTGAGCCACAAGTAATGCAGTTAATGAGATAAACACTAGTGTTTGAACAAATGCACTAAATGCGTCAAAGTATGCGTGTAACACCGGAGTAACAATTGGGACAAGAAGCAAAGCGCTTGGTCCTTCAATTGTTGTTGCTGAGAATATCATTGCAGAGACATTTTCTAATCCCCAGTTCACTAACGTTAACAGAACCCAACCCACAAGAGCGTTTCCAAATAAACGAAGTGTTAAGGACAATAATGGTGCCCACATACTTAGCAAGTTAATTGGTAAAAAGATTGGAAATGGATCAACAAAACGTTGAAAATATTTCCATTTTGTATATTTAACTGATGTAGCATGAATCATTAAAAATGTAAATAGACCTAATGATAATGGAACAGGTAGATATGCCATTGGGGTTGGTAAACCTGTTATACCAATCAAAAGGTTTAATGATAAGAAGCAAATAATCGCTAATAATATACCGCCGAAATTTTCAAAACCTTTTCCCATGTTGGTTAAAGCAAATCCATCGATTTTTTCAACGGCCCAATCCATTAATAGCAAAATACCTCTAGGGCGTTTAGTTGGATCAGCATGTTTTGCAATGCATCCGACAACAATGAAAAAGATAGAAACAGCAAGACATATAATAACGCAAATAATTGTTTCTAGATTTGGAGCAAAGATTAAGTTTTTCTCGCTGAAAAGGTTCATTGTTTCTCCTATTTATCTTCTTTTTTTTCAGAAATTGTAATCACATTCTTTTTGTTTTTGATCATCACAATAATAACGATAATTTGAGTTGGAGTGTATGCGATTAAAACACCCCAAAGTGAATAAGCCATAAATGGTACTGGATTAAGGACATCTATTAAACCAAATGAGAATATGGCTGCAACAAGAAATCCAACGATAAATAAAGTCATACGAAGAAAATAAAAAATTAAAAATATTGATGTCTTGAATGATTTAAGTGCAGCGTCACTTCCTTTATATAAAAGGAGGATGTTTAATAATTCAATTGCTGTACCAATAGCAACACCAATTAACCAACCAGGTTGATTAGCAATAAATAATGGCAAAAGCATAATCAATGCTATAAACACTCCAACAACAAGTCCGAGTAAAAGCATCTTTTTTAAATCATTTAAGTTTTCAAAAAATTTCTTCATATACGTGTACCTAAGTATATAAATTATGTGTAAGTGCATAAAAAAAGTCAACCAATTTGGCTGACTTTTGTTAAGTTCTTATATATTATTTGACTCTAACCTTTTTTAGAACTGCTGCTTTAATAATGCCATTTTCATATTCGACATCAATTTCACCTTGAATTAGAGGCAAACAGTAATCACGGAATGAAGGTGCCATATGAGTATCATCAACCATCATTGATTGAGGCACAATTCTTTCAACATTAGCAATCTTAGTGATATCAACTGGTTCAAACTTGACTGCATATGGATGATCGCTTACACGCTTGATAGCAATCATGTGTCCACTCATGCCTTCGAGTGCTTTTGAAACTGCTAATCTACCACACATAATTGTTTCGTCTTGATCAACCTTAGATGTAAGGAATGAATATGCTCTTTGTGGAAGCGATAATTCAATTGATCTAGTTGGTAAATCAAGTCTTGATTCGACAATTTTAGCTAAATCAGCCGCAGCGCCACCGAGTTGCTTATGTCCAAAACTATCAACTCTAACATTTGATTCATCTCTTTCGAAGACGATTCCTTCGGAAATAGCCGCAATAGCGTGGCCTGTTTTGTTAAATTTGTCTTGAACATCGTTAAGGAATTTTTCAAGATCAAATTTGTTTTCTGGCAAATAAATGAAGTCTGGGCGATTACCTTCAGGAAGTAAATCAACAGCTGCTGTTAACCAGCCAGCATTTCTACCCATGATTTCAATAATAAAGACTTTGCCTTTTTTATAGCATGCAGCATCAATGCAAATTTCTTTAACAGTGTTAATAATATATTTAGCCGCACTACCAAAGCCGTTTGAGTGATCTGTTTCTGCTAAATCGTTATCGACTGTTTTTGGAACACCCATAACCTTAATATCAAGGCCTAATTCTTTACATAATGCGCTTAATTTAGCACATGTGTCCATAGAGTCGTTACCACCGTTAACGAATACATAGCCAATATTGTGCTTTTTAAGTGTATCAATAATAGCGTTATATTCTGGATCATGATAATCCTTAGGAAGTTTATGACGGCTTGTGCCAAGAATTGACCCTGGTGTTTGTTTTAATAATTCAATTGTTTTTGGATCTTCTTTTCCTAAATCGATAAGTTCATCGCAAAGTAACCCTTCGATGCCATGAAGTGAACCATAAATTCCTTCAATTTCATTTGGATGAGCTTGAGCTTCTTTAATTGCACCATAAAGAGATGAATTAATAACTGATGTTGGTCCACCCGATTGAATGTAGACCATAGCTTTTTTTGACATATTTAACTCCTTAGTTTTACTAAAAATAGAATACATTTTGAGATTATATCCTATAATTTTAACGTTGATTATTTTAAAAAAAATTAATCAGTTTGTAAATATTAAATAGATAAAATTTTGTTGTCATCTAAATCAAAAATACTGATAGAATTTTCATCTATAATTCCATAGCATTTTTTTGAGTTTCCTCGTGGAGAAGATATGCTTCCAATATTTATAAAAGTAATACCTCCATTAGTGTAACTAGATACTCTATGAGTATGGCCATATACTATAAATACATTATCGATATTAATAAAGTTATCTATATATTGATTCAAATTATCGCCGTGATTTAGGCAATAAATTCTATCATTTTGTCTAAAAGTAAACGAGTCTCTTAACTCGAAATCAAAAGTATTAAATATATAACGATCACAATTACCTTCTAAAGCAATTAAATCATTTTTAAAGAAATTCATAGATTCGATAATATCTTCATTATCTATGTTATTTCCACCAAGATAATCACCTAATAAAATCATTTTATCACATGATAATTGTTTGAACTTTTTAATAAGGATTTTAAATGATTCATAACTGCCATGAATATCGCTCGCAAATAAATATCTCATGAAAAAACTATAGCACGTTGCACACATATTTATCATGTAAGCGCTTGAATTTAGTGCGTTAGTAATGTATAGTAATCTCATTATTCGGAGGACTTAAAATATGTCATTCAAATTACAATATTTAGGTCAAGAAAAAACATTTGAGAAAAATGTTAAACTTCTCGACTTAATTGATAAAAACGACAAATCCATTGTCTGCGCAAGAGTCAATAACCGCGTTCGTGAATTAACTTATGAAGTTTATTACGACGCTAATGTTGAATTTTTAACAGTTAAAGATGTTGCTGCTACAAAAATTTATGAAGCTTCATTAAGATTTGTTGTTGCTATGGCGTTCAAACGTCTATATCCAGAACTTAACATTAGATTCTGTTACAATGTTTCACGTTCAATTTTTGTTCAAATTCTTAATGGTAAATCAACTCTTGAAATGAGAGACGCTATTGAAAAAGAAGTTCAAAAGATTGTCGATGCTGATTATCCACTTAAACGTTTCGTTGTTTCAAAAGAAGAAGCAAAAGATATTTATCTTAAAAACGGACTAGATGACAAGCTAGATATTTTGCAATATCGTCCAGAGAAAACAGTTCACTTATACGACTGTGACGGTTATCTAAACTACATGTTTTCACATATGGTTCCATCAACTGGTTATCTAAAAGAATTCAAAATTCGTTTATATCAACCTGGCTTAATTCTTCAATACCCACGTTCAGAATGTGGCGGCGTTATTCCAGAATTCGTTGACGCGCCAACATTTGGTAAAACACTTAAAGAATCTCATAAATGGGGACGTATCGCTGGTGCAGACTCAGTTGCAGGTATTAATGCTCACATTAAACGTGATGGTGTTATTGACTTTATTCAACTTTGCGAAGCACGTCATAACAGAATGCTTGCGAAATTAGGCGATATGATTGAATCAGACATTTCAAATATTAGACTTATTTGTATTGCTGGACCTTCATCATCGGGAAAAACAACATTCGCCAATAGATTAAGAATCGAATTACTTAGTCGTGGTATTAAACCAATCAGAATCTCAATCGATGACTATTACTTAACAAAAGCAGAAGCTCCAAAAGATGAAGATGGAAAGCCAGACTTAGAATCAATCGAAGCATTAGATGTCCCATTATTCAATAAAGACATGCTTGATTTAATTTCTGGTAAGCAAGTTCAACTTCCTAAATTTGATTTTAAAACCGGAAAACGTGTTCCAGGAAGAATCCTCAAGGTTGGCGAAAATGAACCAATCATTATCGAAGGTATTCATGCATTAAATGAACGTATGACAACCCTCATCCCGAAACATCAAAAATTCAAAATCTTTATTGCGCCACAAGCACAAATAAACCTTGATAACACAAACCCAATTTCAATTACTGACTTACGTCTTTTAAGACGTATTGTTCGCGATTATAACTTCCGTGGTGCGTCTGCAGAAGAAACGATGTCAATGTGGGCAAGCGTTCGTCGTGGTGAATTCAAATGGATTTATGACACTCAAGAAGGTGCAGATTATGTTTATAACTCAATGCTTTCTTATGAATTGTGTGTCATGAAGAAATATGCAATGCCACTGCTTCAAGCAATTGAACAAGAAAATCCATATTTCCCAATTGCTGAAAGATTGATTAGAATGCTCAAATATTTCGACGATATGCCAGATGAGTGGGTGCCATGTAACTCTCTTATGAGAGAATTCATCGGTGGCTCATGCTACGCTGACTAATATTAAAAATATTAAAAGGTTCCGTTTGGAACCTTTTTTGTTACTTATTTAAATTTTCTTTTTCTCTTTCGTATATGATTTGTAAATTTGTGAAGTAGACTTTCTTCATTGCCAAGAATCTCTTCTTATCATCTTCATTTGATATAGCAAGATAGAAGTTAGAGAATAACCTTTCAATTCGGAAGAATGATTCATATAAGTGTAGCAATGTAATTTTTCCAAAATATGAATCTTTACAATAAATTAACATTGGAGAGCTATGAGCAATTTCACTAGCCATTTCATATACTGGTGAGTAACTAGATAATCCAGCAAGTTTTTCAACGCCATCTCTAAAGTTAAATTTAAATTGAGGATCTTCGTTATAATTAGGAATAACTCTAAGCCAACCATATTCAATAAATTTCTTCATATCTTTACTCTTAAGATTAAGTTTTTTCATTTCATCTTTGATTTCAATAAAGATTTTGTCGACTTCATTTTGATTTTTGATTATCTTACGAAACGCCATTGTATATGTTAAATGTCTTAGATAAGCATCATGGATAGGCTTTTCATATTTATCAAGGAGCAATAACACGCATTCAGTTTCATGAAGTGTTCTCCATGTGGAGAAAGCCTCTGTGGTAAAGCCATTTTCCATCAGTTCAATGATAGCTTTACACATCGAAAATCCTTTATATAAAACATCCGTCATTAATGAGATGTTAGGATTTTTTGCAGTAACTTTAGATAACACAGATAGTGCAAAATTTAAATATGTCTCAAGTGTTGAAATTTGAGGAGCGTATTTAGAAATCTTATTTTCGTTTTTGAAATTTAAATGTTCATTAGTGAAGTATTTATCAAGAGAGATCGAAACAATCTTGCTAGCAAATTCTTCATCTTCATTAGCGATTCCGTTGTTGCAATCTAGAAAATATCCATACTCATGGATAATGTATAAAAGCAAAACAACTGGATTAATAGGAACAACTTTGCCAAAAGCATTATTTTGCACTAAATTTTGAGCAGATTCAGTCGCGAATGAAAAACATTCATAGATAAAATCCTTATGTAATTTTGGATTTACATGAAGATTTTTATAAATAATTTCAAATTGTTCTTTATTAATCATTTTCTATTTGGTTTAAATGCGATTGCAGCATTTACTGCACACTTCCAACCTTCACATCTAATTTCAACTTCATTCTTAGACATGGTTGGTTTATATGTTGCCTTATATTCATGACATTTACAAATATCTTTTAAATTTTTGAAAAATCCTGATTTAAGCCCTGCAAAATAAGCAACGCCTAATGCGGTTGTTTCTAAACACGCAGGTTTATGAATTTCAATTTGAAGAATATCACTTTGAAATTGCATTAAAGTATTATTCGTAGTTGCACCACCATCAACTTGTAAGGAATTAATTACAATTCTTGATTCTTTTTGCATCACATCAAATACATCTTTTGATTGATAGGCAATTCCTTCAAGAGTGGCACGCACAATATGTGCTTTTGTTGTTGCACGAGTTACGCCAAATAAAGCACCTCTAACATTATCATCCCAATATGGAGTGCCTAGTCCAACAAATGCTGGTACAAGATAAACGCCATCAGAATCTTTAACTTTATTAGCTTGTTTTTCACTATCGGCTGAATCATTAATAAGTTTTACACCATCTCGTAACCATTGAACAGCTGCACCACCAATAAATACTGAACCTTCTAAAGCATATGATGTTTTTCCGTTATATGTCCAAGCAACAGTAGTTAATAGTCCATTTCGTGAGAGTACAGGCGTATTACCTATATTTAATAACATAAAGCATCCTGTGCCATATGTATTTTTAGATTGACCTTTATTAAAACAATTGTGTCCAAAAAGTGATGCTTGTTGATCACCAGCAACTCCATAAATATGAACTTTTTCTTTTAATGCACTAACGACTCCATAATCATAACTACATTCGCATACTTTTGGAAGCATACACATAGGAATATTGAATATATTCAATAATTCTTTATCCCATTTCATTTCAAAAATATTAAATAATAACGTTCTTGAAGCATTCGAGACATCAGTTAAATGTTTCTTTCCTTCAGTCATTTTATAAATTAGCCAAGTATCAATCGTACCGAACAATAATTCACCTTTTTCGGCTCTAGCTTGACCGTTTTCTATATGATCTAAAATAAATCTAATTTTGCTAGCAGAAAAATATGGATTTATAAGTAATCCAGTTCTTTCATGAATAAAATCTTTTTTATCAGCTAAAGCATCACAAATTTCACTTGATTGACGTGATTGCCACACAATGGCATTATAGACAGGTTTACCTGTCGATTTCTCCCATATTACAGTGGTTTCTCTTTGGTTAGTAATACCAATTGAATCAATTTGATTCCAATCAATATTAGTCTTTATCAAAACTTCATTAATAACATCAACAATACTAATCCAAATTTCCATTGGATCTTCTTCAACATAGCCTACATGAGGATATAGACAAGTAACTTCCCTACTTGCCATCCCAACATTATGACCATATTTATCGAATAAAATTGCACGAGAAGAAGTTGTGCCTTGATCAACTGATAAAATATATTTTTTCATGTGCTTATTATTGCACAGTTTACTCATTATTTCGAATAAACACTATTAAAAATTAAAAAATTATTAAATTTTCCAATAAATGCTAATATTCAGTTGTTATAATATATGCATACTGCATTATTTTTTCTATGGAGGAAATAGAAAATGAGAAACAAAAGCTTAATTAAGAATTTAACAATTTCTGCTGTTTTACTATGTTCTAGCGCAGCAATTTTACTAGGCACATCATTATCTAATAATGAGAAATCTGTTGAAGTTGATGCTACAGATACAACAACGCTTTATAAAGATTGTGAAGCCGCTGTTGCTGCTGGAAGTGCTAGTCAACTTTGGACAGCTGTTAAAACCGCTGCTTCAAGTGGTTATTCATCCACTAGTTATGGTGGACTTTGGGACTGGTATGAATCAACCGATGTCAAAGACGGTAAAATAGTCGATATATATTCAAATACAACAAGTTATACCTTTTCTTCGAACCAATGTGGAAACTACCAATCAGAAGGCGACTGCTATAATCGTGAACACACTATACCTAAGTCTTGGTGGGGTGGATCAACGTCTAATGGTTGTCCAGGAAGTGATATTTATATCGTCCTTCCAAGCGATGGTAAAGTTAATGGTATGCGTAGCAACTATCCATTTGGTGAAGTTGGCACAACAACATACACGTCAAACAATAGTTATTCAAAATTGGGCTCATCGAATTATTCGGGCTATTCAGGAAAAGTTTTTGAACCAAATGATGAATGGAAAGGCGACATGGCAAGAATTTATTTCTATGCTAGAGCAAAATGGAATACCACATCAATGACAACTGACGATGGTTCAATTGTTTTCTCAGGAAGTGATTCTACAAATTATGGTTTAACCGATTATGCTTGTTCTTTATTTATGAAATGGCATAAACAAGACCCAGTTAGTGATTGGGAAAGAACAAGACTTGAAGCCGCTTCCGCTTTACAAGGTAACAGAAACCCATTCGTTGATCATCCTGAATATGCGAATTACTTATTTGGTGGAGAATCAATGTCAGCCACAGAGCCAACTGCTTTATCAATAAGTGGTTCATCTTCACTTGTTACAGGAAACACAACAACATTAACAGTTACTCCAACACCAAGCGATGCAGTATCAACTGTTACTTGGTCTTCAAGTAACACTAGTATTGCTACTGTTTCATCATCAGGATTAGTTACTGCAATTAGCGCAGGTAGTGTAACAATCACTGCTACATCTACTGTTGCCACAAATGTTTCTGCTACATTCAAAATTACAATTACAAATCCAGCCAGTGTTAATTTAACTGGTGTTAGTGCCGAAGCAGTTACTGCTAGCGTTGGAGGAACGGCACAAATTAGTCCTACACCTGCACCAAGTAATGCTTATCCAATTCCTACATATACATATGCAAGTGCAGACGAATCAATTGCAACAGTCGATTCGTCTGGAATAGTTACTGGTGTTGCTGTTGGCTCAACAACAATTACGGTTACCGCAACTCAAGATTCAATTGTAAAAACTTGTAGCGTTGCTATCACAGTTAACGAAGCTGCTACAGAGTTATCAATTTTACCTACTGACTTACAAACGTCTTATCCAACAACTGCTACAGCATTTACTTCAAGTACTGGAGTAAAAGGAACAGCATATTATGTCGCTAATTATAGCAGCAAAATTCAATTTAAAAAGTCTTCTAGTGCTGCGATTGTTAGTACAGAATCAATGAACTTGAAGACTATAACCATTAACGGAATATCAAGTTCAGGTGCTTTAACGGTTTATGGCGGAACAACTGCCGATTCAATAACAACCGAAATAACAGGTACAAACGATGTGTTTGCAATGACTGGCAAGAAATTCTTCAAGATTGTTAATGAAGGATCAAAAGCAGTCACATGTAGTTCGATTGTTATTAATACCACTGGAGCTTCCACTGATACAGTCACATTGAATAAATCATCATTGTCATTAACTGTTGGAGGTAGCGAAACATTAACTGCTACTGCATCAGGAACAGTTACATGGTCGACCTCAAACTCAAGTGTTGCTACAGTTAGTGGAGGCACAGTTACTGCTATTGCAGCAGGTACTGCGACAATCACTGCTACATGTGGTACTGCTAGTGCTACATGTGTAGTTACAGTATCTGAAGTAACATTCGTCAATTCAATTCAAGAATGTTATTCAAAGGCCGATGGAGCATCTTGTAGTAATGTCTATGGTTTATATGTTGGTTCAGTAAATAACGGCGCTAGCTCGATTATTATGAATGGTGAATACGGAATTATGCTTTATAAAAAAGCACCAGATTCATCATGGGTTGAAAATGAAACATATTTAAAAGTTACTACTTCATCATTATCTATTTATAAAAATCTATATGAATTAGCGTCTTGTACAGTTGAAACTGTTACTGATGCTACTGAAATTGCAAATAACATTGCACCAGTTGTAACATATAATGTTACCGGAAGTGAATCATCATCTGATTTAACTATCGCTAATAGACTTTGTACATTAACAGGAAAAGTCTCTTCTGGTTCAATCACTGTCGATAGTGATTCCACTATTACAATGACTGTCAATTCTAATTCAGTAAAACTATTTGTTAAAAAGGCTAGTGCTACAAGTGATGTCAAAACATTCTTTGATAATGCCGGCACAACAAATGAAATCACAATTCAAGGCTTCACAAGTTTCTATACAAGCTTCCAAGTTCAATTTAAGAACGCAGTTGAGGAAGTAGACACTTATACTGCTGAAAACTTTGCACAAGATTTGTTAGACAAAACTAACGAAGCATGTACATATTCAGAAGAACATAACTGGTCTGATGTTAAATCAACATTATCACCAATTTGGGTTACATTGGAGGGTGCTAATTTTTACGCCAAACTTCCAGCTGCTCAAAAAACAATTCTTGCTGAATCTAGTGCTTCTACAACAGGTACAACTATTGAACAAGCAATGAATAGATATGATCATATTGTTGCTCGTTATGGATTAAACAATTTCATATCTGGTAGAAGTGTTGTTGCATTGAATTACAACATGTTTAATAATTTCTCAGATTCAAATAACATTATTCCAATTATTGTTGTTATCACATTAGTCAGTGTCTCAACAATTGTAGGATTTATACTTATTAAAAGAAGAAGAGAAAACTAATCTAAATTAGGGTGAATAATCACCCTTTTTTTATTGATCGCAAATCAAAATAATTTCGACCAAATATAATTATTTTTAATATCTTAATTCGAAAAATGTAAAAAGGTATAAAATATTAATGTATAATTACATTATTATTGTTTGGGAGACAATTTTATGAAAAAAAGTAAATTAATTACTGGATTATTCCTTACAGCGCTTGCATTTTCAACTATAGGTGTTATTGCTGCTGCAAGTAATAGCCAAAATGCGCTTGAAACTAATGCCTACTATTCTCCAAGTACAACATATACTACTGGTGATTCTGCTACTTACTATAATAGTATTAGTTCATCATCATCCGGTGATACTCTTTTAAGTGCGTTAAGAACACTTAACTTAAGCAAGAGAAAATCAACAGTCGGTTATAGTGCAATGGATACATCTGCTTCTTCATCAGCATATATTTATACTGACTATGATCCATCCACTGCTAAAACAGACTCAAAAGGTCAAACTTATGGTACTAGCATTTTAAGTTTCTATTCAGGAACTTCTACAACATCATGGAACCGTGAACACGTTTGGCCAAATTCACGTGGAGGCGGTTCTAAAGGTGGATCTGGTTCGCCATATGTTGATGCTGATATCTATATGCCACGTCCAACAATCTCAACAGAGAACTCAGATAGAGGTAACTCAAAATATGTTGAAGGCATGTCGCACTCACAAAATGGTTGGGACCCAGTGACAGCATTCGATACCACATATACTAATATTCGTGGCGAATGTGCACGTATTATCTTCTACTGCATGACCGTTAACTCTAATCTTGTGCTAGATGATACTGAAACAGGTGGTACAACAAATGTTACAATGGGTAAGTTATCAGACTTACTTAAATGGAATATTAATTATCCAGTTAATTCTAGAGAAAAAAATAGAAATGAAGGTGGCGAATATCTCCAAGGTAATAGAAATGCCTTTGTTGATCATCCTGAATACGCATGTAAAATTTGGGGAAATTAC
Source organism: bacterium (assembly GCA_963644775.1). Taxonomy (GTDB): domain Bacteria; phylum Bacillota_I; class Bacilli_A; order RFN20; family CAG-826; genus Fiminaster. The sequence continues at coordinate 17,453 of CAVIPD010000009.1, forward strand.
AACTCCACTACCAAATCAATCTGTGCAACAGAAAAAACAGTTAGTAGCATCTCGGTTAGTCCTACATCAGTTAATCTTGCTCAAGGATTAACGCAACAATTAACTGTTACCGCTACATATAGCGATAACACAACTGGTGATGTTACAGATTCATGTACATACACATCATCAAATGAATCAGCTGCTACTGTTTCATCAAGTGGTTTAATTACATCTCTTTCAACAAGTGGATATTCAAATATTACTATTTCTTTTAATGGCTTAACAAAAGTTGTTCAATTTACAGGTGCAGAACCTACACCAGTAACATTAACCGGTGTTAGTGCAGAAGCTATTTCAACAAATGTTGGATCTTCAGTTGAAAGTGTTAAACCTATTCCATCACCATCAAATGCATATCCAATTCCTACATATACATATGCAAGTGTAGACGAATCAATTGCAACAGTCGATTCTTCTGGCATAGTTACTGGTGTTGCTGTTGGCTCAACAACAATTACGGTTACCGCTACGCAAGATTCAGTTGTAAAAACTTGTAGCGTTGCCGTCACAGTTAACGAAGCTGCTACAGAGTTATCAATTTTACCTACTGACTTACAAACGTCTTATCCAACAACTGCTACAGCATTTACTTCAAGTACTGGAGTAAAAGGAACAGCATATTATGTCGCTAATTATAGCAGCAAAATTCAATTTAAAAAGTCTTCTAGTGCTGCGATTGTTAGTACAGAATCAATGAACTTGAAGACTATAACCATTAACGGAATATCAAGTTCAGGTGCTTTAACGGTTTATGGCGGAACAACTGCCGATTCAATAACAACCGAAATAACAGGTACAAACGATGTGTTTGCAATGACTGGCAAGAAATTCTTCAAGATTGTTAATGAAGGATCAAAAGCAGTCACATGTAGTTCGATTGTTATTAATACCACTGGAGCTTCCACTGATACAGTCACATTGAATAAATCATCATTGTCATTAACTGTTGGAAAGAGTGAAACATTAACTGCCACAGCCGCAGGAGCTGTTGGTTGGACAACAAGTAATGCCAAAGTTGCTACAGTTAGTAATGGCAAAGTTACAGCTGTTGCTGCAGGTCAATGTATCATTACAGCTTCCTATGGAAATGGTAAGGCAACATGCGCTGTTACAGTTACAGAAGCTGCATCAGATTCAGTTTCATTAAATAAATCATCATTGTCATTATCTATTGGAGGTAGCGAAACATTAACTGCTACTGCATCAGGAACAGTTACATGGTCGAC
>CAVIPD010000010.1:0-26576 GCA_963644775.1 bacterium
AATATCTATCAATCTTTTTAAATAATGTAATCATTTTATTTTTGAAATAATATAGTCGACATATGCACCAGCAACATTGACACCTGTTACAGTTTCAATTCCTTCATAAAAAGCGTTGGAATTTACTTCTGAAATAATTGGTTCTTTATTGGGGCCAATAAGAATATCAACTCCACAATAATCTAAACCTAAAATTTTGCTAGCTTTAATAGCAATATCCTTGTAATTTTGGGGTATTTCCTCATTATAGGCCTTTCCTCCACATGCCAAATTTGATAAATAAGAATTTTTGTTTTCTCTTCTCATATAAGCGATGATTTTATGGTTAATAACAATAACTCTATAATCAACACCTTTTGATGATGAGATAAATTCTTGGAAAATGTGCGGTGTATGTATGAGTTTGTTTTCAATATCAAGCAATTCCGAATGATTGTTTATCAAATAAACTTGTCTACCTAATGAACCATAATTTTCTTTAACAATAAGAGGATAAGTTAATGTTTTTTCAACTTCATCAACAATATCTCTATTGCCGTTATCTCTATAACATAATGTTGAAGAGATTGTTGTTGGCATTTTGATACAGGCATTAGATAAAGCAATATGAGTGAGCATTTTGTCATCACATAATTCAATTGCTTCTGGGGAATTAAAAAGACGATATCCTAGTTTTTCAAGCATTCTTGCAACAAATCGATCTTTATCTAAATAAACAATAAAATCGTATTTTCCTAAAGAAGTTTTAATATCTCCCTTATCAATATACACTAGCAATTCACAGTTACGTTTTAAATCAATATCAACATGATGTTTTAAAAATTCTTCACGTAAACGTGAAACTTGGTTTTCTATGCCTTGAGCAAGTCCATATCCGTTAACGATAATTAAACCATTCATATGGGATAAGTATACAACTTATCAAATGCATTTTCTTTATTTTTGTTGCGAAAGATAAACAAGTTTATTACACTATTCATTAACAAAATTGTCAATGAAAGTATGCCAAGAAGTAAAAAACAGTATGAAAATATGATCCAAGAACGGTGCGAACACATTATAAAAGCTGCACTGAAAGTTTTCGCTTTGAAAGGCTACAATGCAGTTGGGATGGATGATGTCGCAAAAGAAGCTAATTGTTCTCGAGCGTTAATTTATCACTACTATCCTACAAAAGATGAATTATTTAAAAAATTAATGAAACAAGTCGCTTTTAAAATACATTCAATTACAGAATCGGTTGACTATAATCAAACCGCAGATAAGGCAATGAATGAACTGTTAATGAAAGTTCTTGAAAAAATAGATGATAACGAAAATAATTGTGCTTATGCCTGTATGTTCTATCTTATTCTAAATCTTCACTTGCAAGGTGGAAATATTCCCAAACCACCACAAAGAAGTAAAGATACACCAATCGGTAAAAAAAGGATGTATCAAATTGTTACTTATTTAATTGAAAAAGGTCAAAAAGAAAAAATCTTTAAAAACGGTGATTCGAAAAAATATGCAATCACAATCCTTACAATATTAAATGGATTAGCATATAACAAAATATTTCTAAAAGATAAATTTATTTATCCAGATAGCGAAATAATGATGAGAATTATAATGGAGGAAAATAAATGAAAGATAAAATTAAGTTAATATTAAAAAGTGTTAGACAATATAAAAAATATGCCTTAATCACTCCAATATTTATGGTGATTGAGTCATTACTTGAATGCGTCCTTCCTTTTACAATGTCGATTTTTCTTGATTTATGCATTCAAGCAACAAGTTTTAATGATTTTTTAACATTGTATAAACATACAAAGTTGCCATTTGAAGTTAGTTTATTATCTTTAATAATAGTTATGGTAACAATGGCGTTATTATCTATCTTCTCTGGAATTATGGGTGGTAGATATGGCGCAAAAGCATCAGTTGGACTAGCAACAAATTTAAGAAGTGATCTTTATAAAAAAATTCAAACATTCTCATTTGCTAACATTGATAAATTTTCAACTTCTTCACTTGTCACAAGAATGACAACAGATGTTCAAAACGTTCAGATGTCATTTCAAATGTGTATTAGAATTGTTATTCGCGCACCACTTATGATGATATTCTCTGCAGTTATGGCCTTCGTTTCAGGTGGTGTTGTTGCATGGTTATTTATTGCATTAATTCCAATTCTTGGGTTTGGATTATTCTTCATTGTTAAAAGTGCAATGAAAATATTTTTAAAAGTTTTTAAACGTTATGATGCCTTAAATGAATCTGTTCAGGAAAACGTTACAGGCATTCGCGTTGTTAAAGCGTATGTTAGAGAAGATTTTGAAAAGAATAAATTTAATAATGCGTCAACATCAATGATGGGTGACTTCATTAAAGCTGAAAAGATAGTTGCGTTAAATACACCTTTAATGAACACCACTATTCATTTATCGAATATTTTAGTTGTCGCTATTGCTTCATATTTAATTGGTAAGTATAGCTTTATAAAAGAAGAGGGCAGTCAGATTATTATTCTTAATGAAAAACTATCAATCGGTCAAATGTCTTCATTATTAACTTATGGAATCCAAATTTTAACAAACATAATGATGATTTCTATGATTATGGTTATGCTTACAATGTCACTTGAAGCTATTAGAAGAATTGGTGAGGTTTTGCAAGAAGAACCAACAATTCAAAATCCATCAAATCCTTTATATGATGTTAATGATGGATCAGTTGACTTCAATGATGTTAATTTTAGATATAAAAAGAACGCTCAAAGAGACACCTTGTCTCATATCGATTTACATATAAAATCTGGGCAATTCATTGGTATTTTAGGTTCCACTGGTTCAGGAAAAACAAGTGTTATCAACCTAATTTCTAGACTTTATGATGTTAGCGATGGACAAGTTCTCGTTGGTGGAAAAGATGTTCGTTCATACGATTTAAAAACTCTTAGAGATAATGTTGCAGTTGTTCTTCAAAAGAATGTCTTATTTTCTGGTTCTATTGCAGACAATTTACGTTGGGGAAAAGAAGACGCCACAATTGATGAGTTAAAGAAGGCTTGTGATATTGCTCAAGCAAGTGAATTTATCTCACAATTAAAAGATGGATTTGATACTCATATCGAACAAGGCGGCGCAAACGTTTCTGGCGGTCAAAAACAACGTCTTTGTATCGCTAGGGCGATTTTAAAAAATCCAAAGATTTTAATTCTTGATGACTCAACATCAGCTGTCGATACTAAAACAGATAAATTAATTAGAAAGCACCTAAAAGAAGACATTCCTAACACTACAAAGATTGTTATTGCTCAAAGAATATCTTCTATTGAAGATGCAGACCAAATAATCATTCTTGATGATGGCTCAATTAACGCTATCGGAACGCACGAAGAATTATTAAAAAATAATTTAATTTATCAAGAAGTTTATCATACACAAAATAGAGTGGGAGGTGACCAATAATGCCACCAGTAAGAATAAAAGAACGTGCTCGCGCAAAAAAGGGCACAATGAAACGTCTTATTAAGCAATTATTTAAGCTTTATCCAGGACAATTAATCTTCAATGCTTTCTGCATTATGTTTAACGTATTTGCAAACCTTTGCTCATCAATCTTTGCTAGTTTAATTGCGGGCATCTTAACAAATGCTGTTATTGTAAATCGTGGGCCATTCAATGTCTTTGATATAACCACATTTTATGATGCTACTGTTATGGGTAATAGTTTTACTATTCACACTAATATACCAATTTTATTAATTTTAATGGGAAGCGTTTATGCAGTTGGTATCTTCGCATCTCGGTGGTGGAATCGTTCAATGGCTATTATCACACAAAGATTTCTTAATGAATTCAGAATCATTATGTTTAATCATATGGAAGATCTTCCAATTAAATATTTTGATACACATGCTCACGGCGACATTATGTCGATGTATACAAACGATATCGATACAATTCGTCAATTCGTTTCACAATCTTTACCAGAGTTTTTAAGAACAGCATTATCTGTATTATTCTGTGTAGCATTAATGCTAATTAACTCAATTTGGATGACATTAGTTGTTTTTACTGGTGCCATATTAATGTTCCTTAATACCAAATATATCGGTGGTTATTCATCTAGATTCTTTATTAAACAACAAAAACAAGTTGGTGTTGTTGAAGGAAATATTGAAGAATCTATAAAAGGTCTTAAAGTCATAAAAGTTTTCTCTCATGAAGAGAAATCAATTAATGAATTCGACGAATTAAACGATACGCTTGGACATTATTCAACACAAGCAAATATCTCTGGAAATATCACAATGCCAATCAACGGAAATATTGGTAACTTTACATACATATTAACTGCCTTTATGGGATTTTTGATTTTCATTATTCCAGGATTTAATAACTTAACAATCGCTAAGGGCTTAGTTGATATGTATCATAACACCGAAGCTTTTAATTCTACTATTGTTGGATTCTTGATGATGAATAGAATGTTCACTAATAATATTTCACAATTCTCTCAACAAATTACATTTATTGTTATGGGCATGGCTGGAGCCTCGAGATGTTTTGAGTTAGTTGACGAACAAAAAGAGGAAGATAACGGCTATGTTTATCTATGCAACATAAAATATAGAGAAGATGGTTCATTTTATGAAACAAACGATCATACCAAATTTTTCGCTTGGAAACATCCTCATCACGATGGTACGATTGATTACCGTGAATTAAAGGGCGATATACTATTAGATCATGTCGATTTTGGATATAATCCAAACAAACTCGTTCTTCACGATGTTTCAATTTTTGCTCATCCAGGCGAAAAGATAGCCTTTGTTGGTGCAACTGGTGCTGGTAAGACCACTATCACAAACTTAATTAATAGATTCTACGATATTGCGGATGGTAAGATTCGCTATGATGGAATTAATATCAATAAAATTAAAAAGGCAGATTTAAGAAAATCACTTGGTATAGTTTTGCAAGATACAAATTTATTTACAGGTACAATCATGGAAAATATTCGTTATGGTAGATTAGAAGCTAGTGACGAAGAAGTATATGAGGCAGCAAAGATTGCTAATGCATATGATTTTATTACCAGAATGCCTGATGGCTTTAATACTCATATAAATGGAGATGGATCTAATCTTTCTCAAGGACAAAGACAACTTATTTCTATTGCTAGAGCGGCAGTTGCTGATGCTCCAGTTATGATTCTTGATGAAGCCACATCATCAATTGACACAAGAACTGAAAAACTCGTTCAAGACGGTATGGATGGCTTAATGAAAGGTAGAACAGTGTTCGTAATCGCGCATAGATTATCGACTGTTCAAAATTCAGAAGCAATTATGGTTCTTGATCATGGACGTATCATTGAAAGAGGTAGCCATAAAGATCTAATAAGTCAGCGTGGAACATATTACCAACTTTATACCGGCGCATTCGAATTAGAATAACAACAAAAAACCTGCATTTAACAAGAAATTGCAGGTTTTTTCATTATAATTCTGTATATTTTTTAGCCTTACCTTTAGATTTTTCAACAGGATACTTTTTCTCGTTTTGATCCATTTTAGAATTAATTATTTCATCTATATCTAATCCAAGTTTATCAGCAAGATTTTGACAATTGACAATAACATCAGCAAGTTCTTCTTTAACTTTATCGATTTTAAAATTGTCATTGTTCCATTGAAAACATTCAAGTAATTCATTGGCTTCAATCACAATCGTTTTAGCGAGATTATTCGGAGAATGAAATTGATCCCAATCTCTATCATTGGTGAAATCTCTAATTCTTTTAAGTGTTTTGTTTTTCATAAGTAAAATGATAACACAATTACTTAATAAATATGCCTATGTTATAATAATGCCATGATTACATGTAAAGCAGTTATTATGGCCGGCGGGCAAGGAACCCGCTTAGGCAATCTAGTTCATGAAGTTCCTAAGCCAATGGTAAAAGTTGATGATGTACCTATATTAGAAAGGCAAATCAACACTTTAAAATCATCTGGCATTAAAGACATTACATTAGTAATTGGTTATTTAGGACAAGTTATTAAGGATTATTTTAAAGACGGAAAAGATTTTGGTGTTTCTATTGATTATATTTTTGAAACGGAACCTCTTGGCTCAGCAGGATCACTATATTATCTAAAGAATAAATTTGAAGATGACTTCATTTTGTTATTCGGAGATCTTATTGAAAGTGTTGATTTTAATTCAATGCTTAAATTCCATAAAGAACATAACGCTTTAATAACTTTGTTTTCTCATCCGAATGCTCATCCATTCGATAGTGATTTACTTATTGTTAATGATGACAACGTTGTTTTAGGAATGGATTCAAAGCATAACATCCGTAATTACTACTACCACAATTTAGTTAACGCAGGAATATATGTTTTATCCCCTAAATCATTAGATTATTTTGTTGAAGTCAAAAAAGTAGATATGGAGAAAGACTTTATTAAATCCATTATTCCTTCAAATAAAGTTTATTCATATTGTTCAAGTGAATATGTTAAAGACGCTGGTACAATTGAAAGATTGAATGCTGTCGGAAATGATATTAAAAACGGCATTGTTGATGGTAAGAATAAAGTTAATCCACAAAAAGCTATCTTTTTAGATAGAGATGGCACAATTAATATTCATCGCGGGCATTTAGTGGATATCAATCAATTTGAGTTAGTAGAAGATGCAGCAAAAGCAATTAAACTAATTAATGAATCAGGATATCTAGCAATCGTTATAACAAATCAACCTGTTATATCTCGTGGAGATTTAACTTTCGAAGGCTTAGATGAAATTCATAAGAAAATGGAAACTTTTTTAGGAAAAGAAGGAGCATACTTGGATGCAATCTACTATTGTCCTCACTATCCAGAAAGTGGATTCCTTGGCGAAGTAAAAGAATTAAAAATCGAATGCGAATGTCGTAAACCAAAAATTGGAATGCTATTAAAAGCAAAAGATAGATTTAATATTGATTTAAAGAATTCATGGTTTATTGGCGATTCGGATTTAGATATTTTATGTGGCCAAAATGGCGGAACTAAAACAATATTAATTGATCAAGGAAAAGGCAAAGATTCTAAACCCGATTACAAAGTAAAATCACTTTTAGAAGCAGTTGAATTGGTAATTAACAAATGAAAATCTTGTTTATTTGCGAAGCATCCTGGACAGTTGTAAGTTTCAGGCAAGAACTTATTAAATTTTTAATTAATAAAGGTCATGACGTTCATTTGATTATGGGCGATAATGAAAAGTTAGAAGAATTATCTTCTTTATGTGACACTCATGTTATTCCGTTTAAAAATAGAGGAATCAATCCTATCAAACTTCTGAAACTTGAAAAACAGTTTAAAAATAAAATTAAAAAAATTAAACCTGACGTTGTTTTAACATTCTTTATTAAGCCAAACACAATTGGAGTTAAAGCCGCCCATGCGGCACATGTAAAAAAGATATATTCATTCGTGGAAGGCTTAGGAGATCCGTTTCAACCGACTTCATTTAAAGGAAAATTAGTTAAATTTGGATGTTCTTATTTATATAAAAGTGCATTTAAGAAAACAACAAATGTATATTTCTTAAATAACGATGACAAAGATTTCTTTATTAAAGAAAAAATTGTTAAATCAAATAAAGCAATTGTTATCAAAGGAATTGGTATAGATACATCATCGTTTGAATTAACTCCACTACCGCAAAATAAAAATGTTTTGCTCATGGCAAGACTACTTAAGAAAAAAGGAATTATGGATTTCTGCGAAATTTCTAGACTTGTAAAAATTAATATTCCTGATGCAAAGATGATCCTTATTGGTAAAGAAGCTGAACTTACTGCATATGATTTAAAAGAATACATAGATGATGGCTCAATCATTTATGATGGCGTCCAAAGCGATGTAAAAAGTTATATTAATAGCGCCCGTGTTGTTGTTCTTCCATCGTATTATCGAGAGGGTTTACCGCGTTCATTGCTTGAAGCTATATCAATAGGTAGACCAGTCGTTGGATATAGTAATGTTGGAACTAATGACGTCATCATAAATAATGAGAATGGTTATATCGTTAAATCGCGTGATAAAGAAGCGTTTGCAAAGGCCATTTGTAAAATTCTTAATGATGATGAAATAGCCTTAAAATTCGCGCAAAACGCACGTAAAATCGCAGTTGAGACATTTGATTCAAACATCATAAACAATCAGATACTAGAAACAATTGAAAAAAATTGAAAGATGCATACTTTAATAACCGAGTAATTCTCGGAAGTTCAGATAAAAAATAAGACGCAATGTTAGCGTCTTATTTTAATATCATCCCGTTTTGAATAACTATAATCTTATGAGCATTTTTGTGCATGAACTATTGCAACAAAACTAGTTCTCTTCTTTTTTATTTAATTTTGTGATGTAGAGTCCTGAGGCCACTAATGTAACAACTAAGAAGCAAGCGATACCACCAACGATTGCGCCAACACCACTAAAGACATGTCCTTCTGTAGTAGCGATACCAGAAGTATACATAGCAACTTTATTATTGGCATTGTTATTAATATAACTATAGTATTTTGATGCGTTTGTTCTTTCTAACTCTAAATCAGCTTTGACTGTTGCAATTTTACTCTTAAATGCTTCGCATGCTGCTAACCAAGAAGAATCGATTGCTGTGATGGCTTGGATTGCACCATCTAATGAAGGATCATATACGATTGAATCGATTGTGGCTTTACTAATTGATGCAGGTACGCTGTAACCAAGATATCTTAATTCATTTCCTAAGTTATTGATTTGATTGTTAAGTGATGAAACTTTATCAGTTAATGAAATAATTAATTTGCTAAGTTCGGATCCTGAATCAATTGTCATTTGAGATGCTAATAAATCATCTAACGATTTTTGAGCAACATCTAATTGATTTAATAAAGAACGTATATTTTCAATATAGCCATCACCATTAGCTTTTAATGAAGCTGCAGTTTCAACTGTGTAATCAACAATTTTATCTTTATATAATTGGCCTTGTAGTGTTGAAATGATTGTGTCACTCTTATCAACAAACTTGTTTGTAAAGACTTCGTGAGCTTGTCCAAGTGTTAATGAATCACTAACTTTTGTTGAATAAGCAAAGTCCTCTTCAAGTTCACTATAAATTGATAAAATAGCGTCATATTGATCTGCTAATTGAGAAACAAGTTTTGCGTATGAAACATTTGTATTATTTGAAACGCAATTTTTGATTTGGAATTTATTATTTGCTTCTTCTGCTCTAATTCTTGTTTGATCAATTAAGCCATAGATAAAGTCTTTACCTTGAGATTCATTTGCAAATACTCTTTTAGAAGCAGTAATTGTGTAAATAGCGGGTTTAACATAGACTATTTCGCCTGTTTGAGAATTAACATATGATTTTTTTGAAATTGAAATTGAACCATTGTTATATAAAGATTCAATATCAAGTGAACCAAATTTTTCTGTGTTAGAAGCTTTGACAATTTCCATGTTTTCTTTAGAAACAATATCAGTGAAATTAAATACTGTGCTATCTGCAAAATATTCTCTACCACTTTTATCAATAACTTTTTCGTTTTCATCAGTTTTTTCAGAAATGTTTATATCATAACCAAACGATGAAACAAGTTTTTCTCTTCGAGGATTTATTGCGAACGCAAATGTAAGATAACCAGCAACAATACCGAAAACACTTGCGCCAATAACCCACCATTTATATTTAGCAATGGCTTTACCGATGTTATGTAAAGTGAATTTTGATTCGTATTTATCATTTAAAGTAGTATCTTTCATAATTCTTACCTCGATTTAATAAAATATCATAATTTATTATAAAAATAAACTAAGGCTAAATTTGAATACGAGCCTTATTTAATTTTTCAAAACAATTTTCTTTCTTACTATCCATAATTGAGAGTAACGCATTAAATTCGTGACTTATTGGAGTGTTAACTGATCCACTAATAAGGCAAATAACTAATAACGGAATAATAAAACACATAAGCATTAATGAAATAGATGCAATATTAAATAATGAAATCAAAAATCCAAACAATGCTGATAATAAAATAACACTCATAAAATATAAATATTGATACTTATATTTATTAAATTCTTTTTTCATTAATAATTGAATAAATGGAACAAAAATAATAATTAAATTTATTATTGCACCAATTAGTATTGAAATTGAATTTGTAAAGAATATATTAGCAAACATAATTGGGCCAGCAAGAATGATGCTAATTAAGAAATAGGGCATATTTTTAATTGAAGTGTTTTCTTTATTAACGCTTGTTTCGTCTTTACTTAAGCCAATAGATAAAACAGGAACAAATATTAAAGCGTTTAAGCAGAAATATTCCATTGTCGATGTAAATATCGGAGTGATTCCTTCAACAAGAGAGTAAATAGCCAAAATAACAAACAAAGATAATGATAAGAATACAATGCCTTTATTTTGCTTAAATGATTTAATTGCTTTAACAATATATAAAACAATAATTAATGTGATTACAACTAAATAAATAATTCCGCCTTCACCTAATGCTTGTAAATAGCCGTTATGTGCTTGATCAGTATAAATTGTTCCACCACCCGGATCAGCGTGATTATAAGTAGACAACATTGCGCTAAAAGTGCCATATCCTAATCCAGTAAACCAATTCGATGAATTAAGAATCTTTAGAATATTGCCCCAAATGAATAATCTTTCATTCATTGAGAATTTACCAACGCCAAATAAACCATCGTTAATTAGATTTCTTGTTGAAGGAATAATCAATAATGAAGCAATAATAATTAAACTAATACCGCTAGAAATTACTAAAACTATAATATTTCTTTTTTTATTATCCTTATATGTATAGAAAAATAAGAACAAGAAATAAATAATGATAAACACCAATGAAAGAATTAAAGCAGCTTTACATGAAGTAAACACTAATTCTAAATAAACGAACGGAACAATAATTAATGGCCATTTTCTTTTAGTTAAAAAACTAACATAAATTGAACCAATAATTAATAAAAACAAAATGACACCAAAGCTATTTTTATTTGGAAAAACTGAATGAACAGAATTTAAATAAACTTGTTCCATATCGTGATTAATTAAAGCTTTAACAAAGTTGATATATGATTCTTTTTCAACGATGAAACTATACATGACTAAAGCGAGTAATATTCCAATGCCTAGATAAATATAAAAAATCATATTTTTCACTCGTATTACTTGGGGCATAACATTAATCAAAATATAGCCAAGTAGTAAAACAAAGAAAAAACGAATTATATATGAGACTCGATCAAGACTATTTATTGAAAACGTTACATCCCAATATTCTCCATGAAGACCTAAGATATTTAAGTTTTGAGGTGATTTAATCGATAAGGTCGTTATTAATGAAGTTACAAAAACTAACATTAGCAAAATAATTAAGATAGGATTAAATGAAATCTCTTCACGTCGAATGAGTAAAAACATGCCAATACTAATAATTGCGATTAAGCCCGCCATAATCTGTTCTAACAAAGTTAGATTTTGAGCCATATTGATATTAAATAAGGTAATATTTGTCGTGACATATAAACACCCTAAAATAGCAAGTGGGACAAGCAAGATGTCAAGATGCTTAAATTTAGACGATAATTTCATAAAATGAATTATATATCAAAACAAAATATTTGTTCAAATAAAGATATGATATAATCTAACTTACAAAAAATTATGGAATATAAACTTAAAAAACATCAAAAAGTCTATCTAGTAGTAAAAAGATTGTTAGATATCATTTTATCTTTTTTTGGAATTGCTCTTTTAAGCTGGCTTTATATTATTTTAATAATACTTCAATTAATTTTTAATCCAGGTCCAATATTCTTTGTTCAAGTAAGAGTGGGTCGTCACGGCAAAAACTTTAAATTAATCAAATTTAGATCAATGTCAGAAAACGTTAATCATGAAATGACAAGTGATGAAATTGGTAATATCAAAAACTACACGAATAAATTTGGTCACTTCTTAAGAAAATTTTCTCTTGATGAACTTCCTCAATTTTTCAATATCTTCATTGGTCAAATGTCATTTCTTGGCCCTAGACCATTAATTGATAAAGGCCGTGATTCTGAAACAATTAAAATAAGAAAAGAAAATGGTTCAATTCACTTACGTCCCGGATTATCTGGCTTAGCGCAAATTTCAGGAAGAGTTAATCTTGATCCGATTAAAAAAGGTGAAATAGATGGTGAATATTATAAAAATTTCTCATTATTAATGGATATCAAAATAATATTAAAAACATTACTTAAAGTAATTCGCTCAGAAGATTATGAGAAGGCAAAATAAAAGTAGCTACATTAAGCAGCTACTTATTTTGTTTATTTAACAAATTCGTTGACGTGAGCAATAATTTCTTTTACTTCTTCATCAGTTAACCACATATGTAGTGGAAGGGTAATAAGGTGATTGCTTATTTCATGTGCTTTAGGACAAGTTCCTTTAGCATATGTATACATTGAATACTCAGTATTATCACGATAGTGAACTCCACAGTTAATACCAAGTTTTGCCATTTGATCTAGAAGTTTTTCTCTATCTGGAACGGCAAGTTCAAATAAGTGATATGAACATTCTTCTGGATAGTTAGCAGGAACAATATGAATCTTTGGGTTATTTTTTAATCCTTCGGTATACATCCTAACAATTTCTCTACGACGAGCGTTATCTTCATCAAGATATTTTAATTGAACAAGTCCAATGGCTGCCATAATGGCGTTGCCATTATATTTATAGCCAACATAATCAACATCATATTTCCAAGCATATGTGCCTTTATTACTTCTAGCATAAGTATCTTTATTAATACCAAGCCATGCGATTTGTCTAGAAAGTTTATCACCTTCTTCATAATTCCAACAAATCATGCCTGAGTCACCTGTAGGAAGATTTTTCACCGCTTGATAAGAGTAGACTGTGACATCGATACCATCCATTGTTCCTGGAATAACTCCATTAACACGTGTACCAGACATATGCGCTGCATCAAGAATAAGTTTTAAATTATGTTTCTTACAAAGTTTGATAATTTCATCAAGTCTACCGAAGCGTCCACCATAACCAACAAAGATAACAGCTTTTGTTTTTTTGGTTATTTTCTTTTCAACATCCTTTGGATCAATGCATAGATATTCATCAACATCTGCAAAAACAGGTTTCATGTTTTCGTATAAAATAGCGTGATTAGTTGAAACAAATGTAATTGGAGTAGAAATAATTTCATCTCCATCAGACCAGTGATTTAACATCTTTAAAATTTTAACAGCAAGATGTAGGCCAACTGTGTTGCTATTAATGTAATAAGCATATTTATGGCCTGTATATTTTTTCCATGCTTCTTCGAATTCAACTGTCTTAAATCCCATTCCTGTCCAGCCTTTGTCTAGACATTCTTTGATTTCATTAAGGCATTCTTCTACATGGAATTTTGGTTTTAATACTTGTGTTTGCATTTAAATTACCTCTTATCTATTGGAATACATTTTAGCATAATAATTCTGGTATTCACCAGAAATGATATCTTCCCACCACTCACGGTTTTCTAAATACCATTTAATTGTCTTTTTAATACCGTCTTGGAATTTAGTTTCTGGTAACCATCCTAATTCATTATGAATCTTAGTCGGGTCAATCGCATAACGCATATCGTGGCCTTTGCGGTCACCAACATGAGTTATAAGCGATTCAGGTTTACCAAGTTCTTTACAAATGAGCTTAACAATATCAATGTTTCTCATTTCATTATGGCCACCAATGTTATAAACCTCACCGACACGGCCTTTATGAATAATTAAGTCAATTGCTTTGCAATGGTCTTCAACATAGAGCCAATCTCTAACATTAAGGCCTTCACCATAAACAGGAAGAGGTTTATCGTTAAGAGCGTTTGCAATCATTAATGGAATGAGCTTTTCAGGAAAGTGATATGGTCCATAGTTATTCGAACAACGACTCACACTAACAGGTAAACCATATGTTCTATAATAAGCAAGAACTAATAAGTCAGCTCCCGCTTTTGATGATGAATACGGGCTTGATGTGTGAATTGGAGTAGTTTCAGTGAAAAATAAATCTGGTCTATCGAGCGGAAGATCACCATAAACTTCATCAGTTGAAACCTGGTGATATCTCTTAATTCCATATTTTCTACAAGCATCCATCATAACTTGAGTACCAAGTATATTTGTCGTTAAGAATACTTCTGGATTTTCAATTGATCTATCAACGTGAGATTCTGCAGCAAAGTTAACAACAATATCAGGATGCTCGTTTTCAAATATTTTATAAATGCCATCTCTATCGCAAATATTGACTTTATAAAACTTAAAATGTGGATTTTTTAATGCTTCTTTTAATGTCGACATATTTCCTGCGTATGTTAAGCAATCAACGCAAAGAATGTCGTAATCAGGATGCTTTTTAAGCATGTAATAAATGAAATTCGAGCCAATAAATCCAGCTCCACCTGTAACTAATACTTTCATGAGTCTATCTCCTTATTTAACATCGAATTCGATTTTAATATCCTTAAATTTAGGATGCTTTGTATCTTTTTCGCTTAATGATAATTCGCCAACATCTGGCCACTTAACATTAATATCAGGATCATTATACATAATGCCTCCTTCATCGTTTGGATGATAGAAGTCATCACATTTATAGGCAAATACTGCATGATCACTTAAGACTACAAAACCATGCGCAAATCCCTTCGGAATTAATAATTGTTTTTTATTTTCAGCTGATAAAATTTCGCCTATCCATTTACCATATGTTTTTGATCCTTTACGCAAATCAACACAAACATCAAAAACTTCACCTTCTAGAACACGAACTAGTTTTGTTTGAGGATAATGAATTTGAAAATGAAGTCCTCTAAGCACTCCTTTATGTGAAGCGCTTTGATTATCCTGAACGAACTTAATATCAATTCCTTGTTCAAGAAAATCGCGTTCACTATATGTCTCCATAAAGTAACCGCGATTGTCGCCAAATACCTCAGGCTCAATAACATAGACACCATCAATATTTGTTTTATTAAATTTTAATTTTCCCATTAGTAATAATACCTTTATACAATAAAACTATGTTTTATGCATAAATATATTAATACAAATATCTGCCTTCGGCAACATTTTTCAAGTGTTGCCCATATGGGGAATTACCGTACATTTCAGCAGATGAAAGCAATTGTTCTTTAGAAATCCAATTATAATGATAGGCGATTTCTTCTGGAGCTGAAATTTTAATTCCTTGTCTAGATTCTGCCATTTGAACAAATTCACTAGCAGAAATAAGTGAATCAACTGTTCCGGCATCAAGCCATGCAAAGCCACGACCAAGAATGGCACCGTTAAGTCTTTTCTTTTTCAAATATAAAGCATTTAAAGAAGTGATTTCATATTCGCCACGTTTACTAGGTTTAATTTTTTTAGCAAAATCAACGACTCTATTGTCATAGAAATATAAACCTGTAATACAGTAATTTGAACGTGGATGTTTTGGTTTTTCTTGAACAGATTTAATTTTGAAGTTTTCGTCAACTTCCATAATGCCAAATCTTTCCGGGTCATTGACGTAATAGCCAAAAATCGTAGCGAAGCCATTTTCAGCTGCTTTGACAGCATCTTTAAGAATATGTGATAGACCACTGCCATAGAAAATATTGTCTCCTAAGACAAGTGCACAACTATCACCATTAATAAACTCTTCGCCAATAATAAAGGCTTGAGCAAGTCCATTAGGGACTTCTTGAACTTTATATGAAAGATGAACGCCAAATTGTGAGCCATCACCTAGTAATGATTCAAAGTTTGGTAAATCACTAGGAGTTGAGATAATTAAAATATCTCTAATTCCTGCCAACATTAATGTTGATAATGGATAATAAATCATTGGTTTATCATAAACAGGGAGAAGTTGCTTAGAAGTTACTTTTGTAAGCGGATAAAGCCTTGTACCTGCTCCACCAGCTAATATAATTCCTTTCATTAGTTTTCCTCCAATTTTTTAATACTTTTTTTATCGCGATTATGTGATTTGATTTTCTTTTTTAAACCACTTAAACCGGTATGTCTAATATAAAAACACAACAAGTATATAATATCAAATACCCTATGTAAATAGTAATTTAATTTGTTCAAACATTTATTATATGAGACCTTTTTCTTATTTAGGTCAATTGAATATAATTCAGGAATTGAGTTAATTAATTCATCAAATATTGCTTCTTTATTAAAATGTTCACGAATATCTTTTTGAGCATTATCGACCATTTCTTTTCTTAATTTATTGTTATCAATAGCAAAAGATATTTGTTTTAACCAATCTTTAGATTCTTTCGCGAGTAAACCATTCTTTTTATCATTAATAACAAAGGTATATGGTTCTACACTAGAATAAATACCAAGTGTGCCAATAAGAGAATACTCAATATATTTGTTGAAATATTTTGATTTAGAAAACTCACTATCAAATAAAGGAGCAATGCCAATATGGAAATGTTCATCTTTAACAAATTTTCTATATTCATCTAGTGGCATGCTAGGAATATATGAAATATTCGTTAATGATTCAAATTTTTTTAGCTCAGGCCACACACCAATAAATGAAAATGATATCTTTTTACCATACTTATTAGCAAGTTCACCAAATATAGGTTTAATAATTTTGTTAAACATCTCTAAATGAGTAGGTGATCCAGCATACAAAATCTTAATAACTCTGTTATCTATTGGAACATCAGATAAATCATTTGAATCAACAGCAGTGTTAATTAATGCACGACGTTTCCCATATGAATATTGATAGTATTTATCAACAAAATGTTTGCTTGATGAAAGAACAACATTAGCAAATCTAAGAACTTTCTTTGTGCATCTAATTCGATAAGGTATACCAGGAAAATCATTTGGATAATCCATCAAATCATCATCACAAAACAAAATAATAAATCCACCAGCTTTTCTAATCTTTTTGGCAAGTTTAGATGAGATAACATCTGTTGGCCTAATAAAAAAGAAAATATCAAATGCATTTAAATCTTTTTTGTTGATCGATTTAACGCATTTAAATGTTGCATTAATTCCTCTAGCCTTCACATAATTAGAGCAAAAAGTGTTATGAGTTAAACTCGTTGTAGGAATGTTTCTTTCATAAATAAATAAAACATTACTCATTTGCTAACCCCTTATTTTTCTTTTTGCCAAACATTGATTTAATAACACCTTTAACTTCATTAAATCCTTCCATTTTAAAAGCGATTGATGCAAATAGATAAACTATAATCCCAATAGCAACTTTGCTAAGTAAGGATACTACGCTATGAGCAGTAAAATAGTATTGATCAATCCAATTACCAAAGAAATAAATTAGTGCAAACATTGCTTCGCAAACAATAAGTGGAGTAGCAATATCACTTAAAAATTCGCCTAATGTATAATGAAGCATTTTATAAACATCATAAAAACTAAATAAGACAGCAAGAATTGCTATTATTGCATTAGCAAAGCTAAGTTGTTCAACACTACAATGTGCCCCAAGGACAAGCCCAAAAGTCGCTAAAAATATTAATACCAATCTAAATATTTCAGTTTTTATTCTTATTGCAGTATGGCCAAGCGATAGAAATACTTGAGTGTTTAATAACATAAATGGAGTGGCAAGATAATAAATGCATGAAAATTGCATAATCGTTACCATTGGTAACCACTGCTCACCATACAAGACAAGAACTAATTCTTTTGAAACCACCATCATGCCTATCATCATTGGGGCTAACGCATACGTCATCACACGAGCGATTCTTCGAACAATATTTTTAATTTGAACTACATCACCTTGATAAGAAACTAATGTTGGAAGTAAAACGGATGTAATTGCACCAAATGTATAAAGTGATAATTGCATCGGAAGTGCTGGTCCTTTGTCATAGTAGCCTAAGTCAGTAACTGAATATGCTTTAGCAATAACTAGTGAAGCAATTGCTGTACCAGCGTAGTTAATCAATAATCCTATAACAATTGTTGCGGTGTCTTTTACTAAACCTTTCATTCTTTGTAGGTCAAGTTTGAAATGTAATTTCCATTTAACAAAGATAAACAAAACAACAGTTAAAATAATTTGTTGAGACAAACGTTGAACAACAATTGCCCATGGGCCCATTCCCATATATGCACAAGCAATACCAACTCCACCTGAAATAATTGATGAGATTAGATTGCAGATAAAGAGTAATCTAAACTTCATTTGTCTTGTTACAACAGCAGTTCTAGGTGCAGCAAAAACCTGTACAAAGAAAATAAGACCAAGAATTCTAAGAATTAGTGTTAGCGATGGTTCATCATAATAGGCTGCCATAACAGGGGCTAAAAAGAATGTGACAATATATAGAAGCGATGCTGTAGCAAATGAAACAAGTATCGAGTTTGAATAGTCAGTATCATTACAATCTTTTCTACTAATTAAGGCAGCGGTAAACCCTTGCTCAACTAGAATATCAGCTAAATTAGTGAAAACAGCTGTTAATGCAATTAAACCAAATACCCCAGCATCTAGAAGCCTAGCAAGAACAATGGAGACTATTAAAGTAACTCCCTTAGAAAGAAATTGTTCAAGTATTTTCCATATCGCGCTAGAAGCAAATTGCTTCTTTGTAACTCTTTCCATAAATAAATATTACCACCCAAAGAATCCAAAAATAACGTTATTTTGGAACATCTTAAATGCTGAAAAATCTCTATCCATATATGGAAGATCGCAATAAACAAGTAAAACAATAACAATAATTAATAACGGAATTGCATTAATAACGATAGATGTATGCGATGTATGACCAGTCTCTTGCCTTGCTTTCGCATAATAATGAGCAGCATTAACTCCGTTTAATAAATTGAGAAGAATTATTTCATAACTAAATCGAATAAAAACATTATTAACAAGTAAAAAAGGAACAGTTAGTAATAGTAATATACTCGAATACTTCATGAATGATGACATTCTAGTAACATAATTTTCTTCATGGCCTAACATAAGTTGAGCTTCTTTAACTTTCTTGTTCGCATACCAACTAATAATGATGTTAAGAACCACAATACCAATAGAGCAAATAATGCCAGTGAGATTACTTCTACTAGCTTGATCAACAGCATTTGGGTTAATCCAATCAAGAAACTTGTTTCTAGAAATGAATATTGAGAAAAAGTTATACATGATAGATTGGTTATATAGTAAAAACACAAAGAATGTGCAGATAAATGTAATCAATAAATATCCTTTCGCAACTCTATCTTTTCTTGCGGCAAAAATAAATAAAAGGAAGAATATCGAAGAATAATGGAATAATGTTGCTACTAGAATTCCAATAAAATATTTTAAAACATAATATTTATTATGTTTGATAAGAACATCTACTGATAATGTAATTATTAGACATGCAATACCTGCTCTCATAACCGACATAAAATATGGGAATGGGAACAGCATAAATAAAAACGCTACTAATGCACTACATTTGGTGTATTTATTAATTGCAAAGCCAAGCAACACCACAAAAATACTCGCGCAAACAGTTCTGAATGCCATAAATGGCAAATTAAGCGCCTTGCATAAAATCATTATTACGGTAAAGGCAGGTTCAAATTCGGTGAAATAGCCTTTTGAGAATAAGTTATCATAGACGTTTTGATAAACACTTTGATCACCACTATTAGTAGAGAAAGCATATAGTAACCACATAAATGTAAGGGTGCATATAAAAACAATTTTTGACTTTGGTTTAAAGCAAGTCAAAATAAATAATATTAATAATATTAAGCAACCAAATATCATTTATCTTTCCGAAATAAAAAAATCAGCAATTCTTTTGTATTTAAATTCTTCAAGTTCAGCTTCACTAACACGTTTAAATTCTGAGTTAAGGAATTCAGGTAATTTATTTAAATCATCCACCCCAATAACAAAATATCTTGATGGATCATATAATTTGAAATTTTTAATTTCTGGATTGTTAGTTATACATTTGACATTATCAAAAACACATTCAAGATCTCTTTGAGAAACACTTTTTGTGCCACTAGTAACAATATTCATAATAGCTTTTGACTTCTTGACATATTCTAAATATTCAACATAAGGCATAACTGGTTTATAAAAATCTTTTTTCTTGGAAAACATTGATCTATCTGCACATAAATGAAAATAAGTTTTTAACCCCATTTCATTAAATTGCTTTTCTAAAGAAAGAATATAATCTGCTCTGCCTTTATCTCTACCAACATAGACTACATCTAGTTCAGTCGGCTTTTTATCAACATCATTAATTCTGAAATAATCAACAAACACCAATGGCGCTCTTTTCATATTAAATTCTTTACAGTCGTCATCATCATAACTATATGGAGTAACAATATTTCTATCTAGCGAATTAACATGACAGGTTGATAATCTAACTCTATTTTCATATGCAAAAAACAATGAAGAATTAGGATGTTTCTTATGCATCCAAGTAAATATTTGAGGGCACATTAAAGAATCGCAAAAAACATAAATTTCACTGTCAATTTTTTTAAGTTGTTTGTTAAACCAAATATTTCTAAATGGTAAATGAAGCCTAAACCAGGCTTCACGACATAATCTCAAAAATAAATTATAATCCTTATAAGGAATTATGTACTTATATCCAGAACCTTCAATAGCGTCTTTATTGTAGTCATTGCCTCTTAAGGCAGCTCTAACAAATACGATTTTTTCCATAACGTTGTTAGTTTAACCCATATATGCGCTAAACGCAAGGCGCACACAAACGTGTTGATTTCTTCCTCTTTGCGTATAATATAGTAGCAATGAACTTTGTATTTATATCACCAAATTTCCCATCAATTTATTCACATTTTGTAAAGTCATTGCATGATCGTGGCATAACTGTTTTAGGTATTGGTGATGCAATCTACGAAGAACTTAATCAAGAATTAAAAGATAATTTAACTGAATATTGCCAAGTAACCAATATGAATAATATTGAGTGGATGAAAAACACTCTTGATTATATTGAAGGTAAATATGGACAAATTGATTATATAGAATCAAATAACGAATATTGGTTAATGAATGATTCTATATACCGTGAATATAAACATGTTCCTAATGGTTTCTATCCTAGCGATATGGATAAAATCAAATATAAATCAAAGATGAAAGAATATTTTGCTAAAGCAAATATTAAAACAGCAAGATATATTTTACTTGATAGTTTCGATGATGCAGTTAATTTCTCAAATGAAGTTGGATTTCCGTTATTTATAAAACCTGATAACGGGGTTGGCGCGAGTGGTACACATAAAATTAATAACATTGATGATTTAAAGCATTTCTTTGAATTCAAAGATGATGATATCTACATTATTGAAGAGTTTATTGATGGCGATATTATTACATTCGATGGAATATGTGATGATGATTCTAATTGCGTTTTAATGTATAACGAAATTTTCCCTATTCCAGTCGCGAATGTTGTTAATGATGATTTAGATGACTATTATTACGCCAATATGGAAATGGATGAAAATTTCAAAAATATGGGTCAACGAGTTATTAAATCTTTTGGGGTTAAAAAACGTTGCTTTCATATTGAATTTTTCAAATTAAAAGTAGATAGACCAGGTCTTGCTAAAAAAGGTGAAATTATTGGTTTAGAAGTAAATATGCGATCACCAGGAGGAGATACACCAGATTTATTATCAATTTCTCTTAATGATAGTTATTATGATGTTTATGCCGATATCATCGCTTTTAACAAAGTTAAAGTTAACTTAAATAAGCAACATTTCATTGCAATTAGTGTTTCAAGAAAAAATCGTTTTAACTATGTTCATTCTAACGAAGAAATATACGAAAAGTATCGTTTAAATATTGTTCATCATGGATTTTATGATAAAGCTATTGTTGATGCAATGGGAAACGAATATTGGATGGGTCGATTTTATCATGAAAAATACGCTCTAGAGTTCGCTAAATTTATTAGAGAAAAAAAGTGACCATCAAAGGTCACTTTTCAATTAACAATTTTTATTATAAATCAACGTTATGATAGACATTTTGGACGTCTTCGAGTTCATCAAGAGTATCAATTAATTCTTGGAATTTTTGTTTTGATTCATCGTCTGGAAGAGTGATGTATTCATTTGGAATTAATGAAATTTCTGCTTCTTCGTATTCAGTGACGCCAAGACCAGTTAAGACTTCTTTTGCTTTAGCAAATGCTCCTGGAGCAACATAGACAACGACTAAGTCTTCATCCTGTTCAACTGAGATGACATCGACATCACCAAGGATGAGAGCTTCTTCAGCTTCATCTCTATTATTGCCCTTATAAACGAGGCAACCTTTTTCTTCGAAGTTGAAGACGACACTTCCTGGGTGGCCACCTTTACGAACGACTTGTGTTTTAACTTCAACAAGTGCTCTATTTGGATTGTCAGTTAATGTATCAACGATAATATATGAACCAGCTGGGCCAAAGAATTCATAACGTCCTGCAATAAAGACTTCTGCATCTCCACCTTGAGCTTTTTTAATAGCGCGATCAAAAACATCCTTTGGAACTGATTTTCCACGATATTTTTCATAAACCGCTCTTAAAGCGAGGTTTGTTTTTGGATCTGGTGATCCTGTTCTAGCAGCAAGATATGCTTCTCTAGATGCACGAGCATATAATGCAGATTTGATTTTACCTGTTCTTGCCATTGCAGCGGCACGGACTTCATGATGTCTTCCCATTGTTAATCTCCTACAAAGTTTTAATTATTATACTCTTGTCTTATTTAATAGACAAATAAAACAAAGATTAAAAATCTAAAATTAATTTTATTCAATTAATTGAATAATGATGGCACATCAGCAATTGAATCTACTGTAACTGTGTCATTGTATTTTCTTTCTTTAGAAAGCAATATTGATAAACTACCAGCGGCATTTGCCATGATGATATCACTTTCATAAGTATCACCAACAACTAATAAGCGCTCGGATGAAATGTTTTCTCTTTTCGAAAGTAGTTCAATCATCAAACTATTTGGTTTACCAACAATAAGATCACATTCTCTATTGGCACACCATTCAATAGGAGCGGTCATTGCTCCACATCCAGGCATCATTCGAGCGTTTTCTCCTGGATAAACTCTTTCACGATTACATGCGACAATTAGTTTAGCGTGCAATGCAACTTGAAGAGCTTTTGTTAAATCTTCATAAGTCATTTCTGGGTCATAACCAATGAGAAGATTTTTTGCACTTTCTTCTTGGTTAACAACTACTCCTTGATTTTCGAATTCTGATATTAAATTTTTAGAACCAAAGATATATATATCTTTCATCTTACGTTGTTTAGCTACAAGTGTTGCTAAATAACCCGATGTTAAGACTTCTTCTAAACGACAATCAACACCCATGCCAATTAAACGTTCATAAATTTGTTGTCTAGTTTTAGTTGAGTTATTTGTTGTGAAGAAAACCTTCTTGCCATTATTTCTAAAAAAGGCAATTGTTTCATTCGCACCAGGAATTCTTTTAGAACCATAATAAATGGTACCGTCTAAATCGAATAAAACGGCATCAATATCTTTTATTAACATAAATTATCCTCTAACTTTCCTAACAATTTCCGAAGCTTCTTTAGCAAGATTTTTAATGCTTTCAAAGTTACCCTCGTCAATTAATTCTTTTTTAGCAATCCATGTTCCACCACAAGCAAATATTTTCTTTTCACTTAAATAATCAATAACATTAGTTGCGTTTAATCCACCTGTTGGTAGAAATTTAAGCATCGGGAATGGTGCAGAAACTGCTTTAATCGTTTTAAGTCCACCAAAAGTTTCAGCAGGGAAAAATTTAACAACGTTAAGGTTTCTTTTAACTGCTTGTGTTAGTTCACTCGGTGTGACGCATCCTGGATAAACTGGAATATTTTCCTTGATACAAAAATCAACGAGTTCTTCATCAAAGCCAGGAGCAACAATGAATTTTGCTCCAGCATTAACGGCTTTTTTGGCTTGTTCAATTGATAATACTGTTCCTGCTCCGACAAGCATTTCAGGATAGGCTTTTGTTATTAATCTAATTGATTCTTCGGCAGCTTCAGTTCTAAATGTGATTTCAGCACATGGAAGCCCTCCGTCAATTAATGCTTTTGCAAGTGGAAGAGCGTCTTTTGTATTGTTAATAACAATAACAGGGACTATGCCAAATGAGTATAATCTTTCTTCAATATTCATGTTGTTCTCCTTTAATTATTTATATAACACTTTAAATAGCGACATTCTTTTATTTATAAAGTAGCTTCTTTGTTCGTCATTATCGAATGTAAAGAATACCATGCCGAGTTTATCATGAAGATAATCATCAACAACATAATCTTTTTCATTAAGCATTAACGAATCAAAACAAATTTTCTTAAATTCTGGATCTATAACAATTTTATCAATCGTGCCATTATGATCAGCATAGATTCCCATAAATCCAGACATGATTGATTTATCTACTAATGCGTCAATATATTTTGATGTATCTAGTCCACATTCATTCGCGACAAACCATTCATACATATCAACACCAATGTCTTTAGATATAACGTAGTAGTGATAATTGCCTAAACAACGTCTCATTGTTTCTAAATAGTATGGCTTACCATCTTTAACCATTAATTGAATAGTTAAGAACCCGTCAGCAACATGACATGATTTAGCAACCTTATTAACATCACTTTCCATAATAGGGATGAGTTTGTCAGCAACCGATTTAGTGACTCTTGCATCAAACCAAACCATATATGGATTTAAGTATGAATAATCATTTGTTAAATAAGACCACACCACTTTTTCATTTTTAATGAAGCAAATGTAGGCCATTTGTTCACCAACGATGTAGTCTTCAATAACAACATGTTTAATTTTTGAGGCCTTAAAAGCGTCATTTACGCCCTTAATTCCTTCGTCAAGGTTCTTACAAATAGAGATACCTTTTCCACCGCCTAAATCGACTGGTTTAACAATTATTGGGAAATTACAACGTTTGACATGTTCTAATGCTTTATTTAAATCGACGAATGAATATGATTTCGGTGATGGTAGATTTAATTTTTCAACCATCTTTTTAAACTCATCTTTTTCATGGAAGATTTTGGCATTAACAAAACTATCATGACCTGGAAGATTCATTTTCTCTGCAATATAAGAAGAAGAAACAGCACCAAAATCATTGCCGCATGAACATACTGCGTCAACTTTTTCTTTTTGGGCAACTTCAAGAATAGCTTCTTTATTCGAATAATCGCATGGGCAATATTTATCGCCATAAGCATGTCCTGCTCCATGAGGATCATTTCCAGAGGTAATAACAAAGTACCCTAATTTTTTAGCGGCTTTAATTAATGGAATTTCATTATATGAACCATTGACAAATAATATTTTTTTCACTTTTATTCCTCGACTTTTAATGTATAGCCAGATAATTCTTCTAATTGATGAAGTCTCGCATAGACATCATCTGGAATTTCAATATAGCCATTAGCTTCTGATTTACGATGTTTTTCCCATTCAATTTCTCCTGGGACATAAATTCTACTATTACCTTCAGCCTTTGGAGAATTATGAAGAATTGTAATCATATCTTCAATGCGTTTTTCAAGTACGCCTTTTCCACTGACGGCTTCAGCGTTAATTGCAATAAATGTCTGACTAACATTGTTTGGTGCGGTTAAGTTAAAGCACCAACTTGGAATATTTCCAGACATACTTGTTTCGCCACCAGTAATAACTGATGTAATGATTTCAATAAACATAGCAATGCAATAACCTTTATGGTTGCCCATAGGGATTAAAGCACCTTCCTCTGGATAATTGCTTGGATCGGTGGTTGGAATACCATTTTTATCAACAATCCAGTTATCAGGAATTTTTTCATTGTGTGCTTTAGCACGCATAACCTTTAAGACGGCAACATTTGAACTTGAAGCGTCAAAGAAGATTGTTGGTTGACTAATCGCCGGAGCTGCAAGCGCCATTGGGTTATGGCCCATAATTAAGCCTTTGCCTCCAGGAACAGTCATTTGTTTATCAACATTTGAAAACGCTCCACCAATCATACCCCTTTCAGCCGCAATATTAACGTAGCATCCTGCAGCACCAAAGTGACAACAGTTTTTCACAAAGACAATTGCGATACCAGTCTTTTTTGCAAGTTCACATGCTTTCTTCATAGCCATATCAGACGAGACAAAACCTAATGTTTGCTTTGCATCAATAACTGCAAGTGAAGGAAGTTCTAATTCAATGACAGGTTTATTTGAGAATGAAACACCACCAAGATTCTTTTTATTAATGTAGTTGAATAAGTTTTTTGTACCATGGGAATAAATTCCCCATTTATCTGTTTGGACTAAGTGTGAACTTGTAATAGATGCATGTTCTTCGCTCATTCCGTATTTAAGAAGAGCTTTTTTACAGAAAT
>CAVIPD010000011.1:0-3242 GCA_963644775.1 bacterium
AGGTTAATGTCCGCGCGTGCGACCACCAAAAATTATTTTGACACCCTCATTTTTCCTAAATAAAATAAAGTGAAAATCAAGGAGCTATTTATGAAAAAATCTTTATTACTTATCCCACTTACCGCTTTACTTCTTTGTGGATGCGGAAGCAATCCTAGTTCTTCATCAGTTGAACCAATATCAACATCTACATCTTCTGAATCAAGTTCATCATCAACATCCGAGTCTGAAGTTAAATCAATTAAAGTTGATTATCAAAATTGTGGTAGTGAACTTCCTACATCTTGGGATGATTCAGATACCAGTGAAACATCCAGAAATGCTAGTTTCACTTTAGATGGTTCCTCTTTAGACATTCAATTTGTTGGAAAATGGAGAATTTCAACAAATAATAAAGAACTTATGAGCAAGAAAGATCCGGTATCATTTATTCGATCAAATTGCGATTTAGTTATTAAGAAACTTATTGTTGAAGTTTTTTCTGCCGATTATGAAGTTTATTTAACTAATGATTGCACAGGTGAAAAAGTAACTGGCGTTGAAGCAACAGCTGAAAAAAGCGATGGCGAAGCAAAAGAGTACGAAATTAATTCAAAAACCTGGTCAATCAAAGGAACCGAAACATATAAAGGTTCACAAATTTGTTTCTATAGCGTCACTTTTATTATATAATAAATCCGAGGTTTTATTATGAAGCATAAATTTGATCTATCTATTTTATTAGGCACAATTACATTTGGTGCACTTTGGGGAATTCTTGAAGCTACTCTTGGAACACTTCTTCATTTACCATTCTTTGATAATGCTGGAATGTATGCTTGTAGCTCGACAATTATTATTCCTATTGCATACGCCTTAATGGCTGCATGTTATAAAAAGACTGGTTCATTATTCTCGATTCCAGCAATGGGTGTTGTTGCTGCATTGATCAAATTAACAGTGGCGTTCTTTGTTGGATTTAAGCCAAGCGTCTATAATCCTGCAATTTATATTGTTGTTGAATCATTAGCAATGTTTGGTGCGGTTGCAATCTTTAGACCAAAGAATGTTCTATCTCTTAAAACACTTGCATCTATCATTGTCGCTAATACAGTTTATCAATTCTCATTCTTACTTATTAAGATGGCTATGGGCGGAACAAACATTTTCGCAAGTGAAGAAGCTTGGGTTAAATCTGGTGAATTCTACTTATTTAAAGCAAATTGTGTAGCTATTCTATATACATTTATTGTTGGTTCAATTATGTACGGTTGTGTAGCTTTAGCTCATAAATATAATTGGAATGTTAAATTTGATTTTAATAAAATCATTTTTTCACCAATTACAGCTGGAGTGTTATGCACAATTGCTATTGCCGCTTCAATCACATTATCTTTAATCTAATATGTGCGTTTTTTGCGACATAATTAAGAATAAACAATATCAATATGAAAACGAATTAGCAGTTGGTTTTGCTGATTCTTTTCCTGTAAGCGATGGTCATACTTTGGTTGTACCAAAACGCCACGCTGAAACATTCTTCGATTTAACTAGTGAAGAAATATCTGCTATGAAAAAATTAGCAGATCAAATTAAATCTAATTTAAATGAAAAATATAAACCCGATGGTTATAATATCGGTTTTAATTGTGGCGAATTTGCAGGACAATCTGTATTTCATTGTCATATGCATATCATCCCTCGTTACAAAGGTGATATCGAAAAACCTCGTGGTGGAATTAGAAAAATTCTAAAAAGAAATTCAAACTATTAGTATGTTAGATATATTTGGAAAAATTAACGAATATCGTCGTTTAGGTAAAGACATTGTTTTAGTCACAGTTGTTGAAAAAACCGGAATGGGTCCAGCTGATGTTGGTAAAAAGATGATTGTAACTCAAGATAACGAAGCTTTTGGCACAGTCGGTGGTGGTGCCATCGAATTTTATGCGAGAGAAAAATGTAAAGAAGTTATTAAAAATAGATCTTCATTTACTGAAAAATATTCTCTTTATGGAAAAGAAGTATTTGTTGATGATGGTGGAGAAGTAACTCTTCCTATGGCTTGTGGTGGAAAAGTAACACTATTCTATGAATTTGTTGGACCTAAGGCTTATGTTTATATTTTTGGTGCAGGACATTGTGGTGCGGCACTTGCTAAGGTATTAAAACCTTTGGGCTTTCATATTACTATTATCGATGATCGTAAAGTTGTAATAGACGCTTTAGATGACTCAAGCGATATTAAAGTTGTTTCTGGATTTGCAGATTATATTGAGAAATATGGTTTACGCGATAATGCCTATGTTGTTGTTTGTACACCTGCTCACACCAATGATTATCATGTCTTAAATAAAATACTTGAGAAGAATATCAAACCTGCTTATTTCGGCATGTTATGTTCTCGTAAAAAGATTGGCGAATATATGGAAAAAGCATACGAAACATATGGCAGAAATATTAGATTAGAAAATTTTTATTCTCCAATTGGATTAAATATTGGTGGTAATTCCCCAGAAGAAATTGCTATTTCAATATCAGGTGAGATGCTTTCTATATGTTATGGAAAGAGTAAGATTAATTCTCATCTTCGTGAAGAAATAGAAAATAAATATTGGGAAAAATAAATCAATCAATAAGAAAGATAAAATTAAGTCTTTATTTATAAATAAATGATATTTAAAAAAATAGTTGTTAAAAACCTTAAAAATCTTTATAATACATTTCAGTGTCTTGGTGCACTGCGTAAATCGGGGCTATAGTTAAGCGGGATAACACTAGCTTTGCAAGCTTGGATCCGGAGTTCGATTCTCCGTAGCTCCACCATTTGGCTGAGTAGCTCAGTTGGCTAGAGCAGTCGGTTCATACCCGGCGTGTCGGGGGTTCAAATCCCTCCTCAGCTACCAAGGACCAGTAGCTCAAAGGAAGAGCATTCGGCTCATAACCGACTGGTTGCAGTGTCGGGATCTGCCTGGTCCACCAATACCTGGAGAGATGGCTGAGCGGTCGAAAGCGGCGGTCTTGAAAACCGTTATAGGCCTTGCCTATCTAGGGTTCGAATCCCTATCTCTCCGCCAGTTTGACTGAAAATACCCCATAAATTTTGCCTAGATTAGAGCGGAATTGATGGGGTTTTATTAAAAAAGAAAAATCACTATTTATCTAATTTAAAAAACATGGATTAAAACTTATTTTTAATTATCTTACATTTACAAAACAACTTTATTTTATGTTTTTAAACTAGTGAAGACATAATACAATAA
>CAVIPD010000011.1:3252-7744 GCA_963644775.1 bacterium
TAAATTTTCATTAATGCCTTTATTCATGACATTTAAATCAAAACTAGGTTAGTTTTCATATTTCTTATTTAATATATATTAAAAAATCAATATAATAAACTTCGAGGTCAAAGTTATGAATAGAAAAATTGTTATTAGTTCACTATTACCTATTGTTTGTTTGATGAGTTGTTCAAATAAAATTAATCCAGTTGGAACATATTCATTTATGCTTGGAAAAAGCAGTGATACTCATATCGGTATTTCAATGAATTTAACTGATGAAGATCATATTGTTGAAAAGACGAACGAGTCTGGAGAAAAAGTCAAAGAAGTTGTTGGCAAAAACTTTGTTGCTAACTTAAGTGGTGGCGATCAATTCAAAGTTGATATCGAGGATTTAGATTTGCCTATTCCTAGTGGTGTTGATATTGATGAACTTAATGAGGCAATTAACAATTTCTTAGGTGAAACATTGAAGAATCTTAAGGGTTATTATACTGTTTCGGATATTGAATCCAATTATGGTTATAGACTAAAACTAGGTTCATATATTTCAATTCCTCAAGAAATTTCTCCTACAGGTCTAGAACTTGATATACCACCAACTATTCTTGAACATATTTTCGCCTCATTTATTAACGAAAAAGCCATTACATTGCAAATTCCTGTTTCTATGGATGATTTATTTTATCAACTTTGTTGGTATGGAATTTATATTAATGCAGAAGATGTAGCTGAACAATATCTATATTATCTAGATAGAAGCAAATTACCTGGTGAAATTGATGAAAATAAACGTATTGGTACACATCCTCAAATTAAATATGATAATGATGGCAAGACAATTGTTGAAAATCAAATTGATTTGATGAATAAGAATTATGCTTATGAATTTTCAAATACACCAGTCTATGTAGATAGTAAAATCGTTGGAAAAATATACGAAACAAGTAGAGAAGAAATAAAATCCGATGGTGAAACTGTTACTGTCTATGAACATTATTTCTATCGTTCTACAATTGACGGAGTTAAATGGACTCCAGTAAGTCCAACATTTAATGCTGTTATGAAATTTAGAAACTCCTATGGCATTTATGATGTTGATACAAATGTTGAAATTACACTTGACAAAGATGAACTTGAACGTCTTGACTATGCAAAGATAGTCGGTCCTGTTGTTGGAGGAGAAATCCAGCACCGTAATAACTTTATGAAACCTGCATTTGTCTTTAGAGACTATAACGACATTAAAATTAGTTTGAATAAGGAATAATATGGAAAATAAATTTGAAAAAGAACCAGTTATTATTAATGTCGAACATTTGACTAAAGACTATGGTTATCATCGTGGTGTTTTTGATGTTTCCATTAAAGTTCATAAAGGCGAATGTTACGGTTATCTTGGTCCAAATGGCGCGGGTAAGTCTACAACTATTCGTCATATTATGGGTTTTAGTAAGCCTCAAAAGGGTAGCACAAAGATTTTTGGCATTGATACATTTGGAAATACCGATAAGATTCTTGGAAAAATCGGTTATCTTCCTGGCGAACCTTCGATTCCAGCAGGTTTAAATGGTTGGGGTTTTATTAAAATGATGCAAGAGATGAGAGGTCAATCTAATCCAGAACGACTCACATATCTATTAGATTTGTTTAAACTCGATCCATCTCCAATGGTAAAAGAAATGTCACTTGGTGATAAACGTAAACTCGCAGTAGTTGCTGCATTTATGAATGATCCAGATGTTTTAATACTTGACGAGCCTACATCCGGTCTTGATCCTGTTATGCAACAAATTTTTATTAAATTCATTATAAATGAAAAGAAACGTGGCAAAACGATATTATTATCAAGTCATATCTTCTCTGAAGTTGAAGCTACATGTGACATGATATCAATCATTAAAGATGGTGTTCACGTCTCAACATTTAACGCGAAAGAAGTTAAAAATATTTCAACAAAAGTCTATGTTTTAAGAATGAAGGACAAAGATAATTATGAAAAATATCTAAAGAAATGTCCTTTTGAAATTGTTAATCAAAATCCTCTTAGAAACACTGTTACAGTAAAATTTGAGGAGACTCAATATAAAGAATTTACCGAATCTGTTCAAGGAATTAAGATTGATACATTTTTAGAAAAACCATTTACTTTGCAAGACTACTTTATGTCTTTTTATAAAGAGAATAAAAAATTTGGTGGTCTTGGTGGAGTAATTGGCAACTCAAAAAGATAGGAGGAACTTTTATGGCGAAAAAGAAAATAATTCAAAAAGATATCCAAATAAAAGATATTTATCAGCACGCCCCAAATTTAAAAAAGATTCCTACTAAAGATATTGCAATCAATGTATCTCACTTAACAAAAGATTATGGTAAAGGTAGAGGCTTATTTGATGTCTCCTTTATTGTTCCTAAAGGAAAAACATTTGGATATTGTGGCACTAATGGTGCTGGCAAAACAACTACACTTAGACATATTATGGGATTTTTAAAGCCTGATAGTGGATCTGTTACTGTTTATGGTTTAGATGCATGGAAGAATTCTCCTGAGATAAAAAAATATATTGGTTATCTTCCTGGAGAAATTGCTTTCCCTCAACTTGAAACAGGAACTGACTTTATTAAAGCACAAGCCGATTTATTAGGCATTAGTGATATGAGTCGTGCTGAAGAAATCATTAACATTCTTCAACTTGATCCAACGGCAAACTTAAAAAGAATGTCAAAGGGAATGAAGCAAAAAACCGCTTTAGTAGTTGCCTTTATGCATCAACCGGAAATCATTCTTCTTGATGAACCTACAACAGGTCTTGATCCATTAATGAGAGAATCATTCATTAATATTATTAAACAAGAAAAGGCTCGTGGGGCAACAATCGTTATGTCTAATCATATGTTCAACGAACTTGAAGAAACATGCGACTATGTTGGATTCATTAAAGATGGGCATCTAATCGACATTGTTGATATGGAAGAAATTCATGAACGTCCGTTTAGAGAATTTATTATATCGTTTGTTGATAAACAAAATTTTGACGCAATAAACCTAAGTAAAATCGAAATTCTTAGTAAAGATGAAGAACATTTTGCATATGTTGTCCGTGTTGAAAACAAATATATTGATGAAATGTTTAAAGAACTTAACCAAGTTAACGTTAAATTAATAAAAGAAGTTCAATACACTCTTGAAAAATATTTTATGGAAAAAGTTATTGGAGGAATAGAAAATGAGTAATTCAATTGCTATGAAACTTAAATCTATTGATAAAGACCCTTCTCAAAAAGGCTATTTTTCTAAGCCATTATTTAAGCAAAGCATAAAATCTAATTTGATGCTCTGGCTTATTCTTACTTTAGGAAGTGCGGCAATTTTCATTATAATTAATCTTGTTGTTGGCACGAAACAAATCTTTACAAACATTGATATGAGCAAAGTTCAAGCTTATGTCGATGATGAAGGCCTTCAATGGCTCCAAATTCTCGGTTTACTTGAAAGAATGGGATTTAACCTATCACGTATTCAAACAATGTCTCAAATCGATTTAAATTCAATTATGAATGACCTTGTTTACAAAATTGCTGGTGTATTATTGCCAATGATTTATGTCATGATTGTTTGTAATAAATTATTAGCTTCTCAAGTTAGTGATGGCTCAATGGCCTATATTTTATCAACACCAACAAACAGAAAGAAAGTAGTTAGAACTCAATATTTCTTCATGATTATGTCGCTTGTTGCAATGTATCTTGTTATTACAGTTTGCGCTTATGTTAGTGGTGCAGTTGCGTTTTATGTTACTCGTCCAGAAGTTATTAAACCATCGACAGTTACATTTGCGACGTTTTCTATAAGAACACTTCTATATTGCTTTGGATCGTTTATTGCTATGTTCGGTTTAACAGGCATTTGCTTCTCTGCATCTGCTATATTTAACAAGGCTAATAAATCAATTGCGGTTGGTGGTGGAGCCTGTGTCCTCGCCTTTCTTTGCTGTATCTTAGGATTATTTGGTAATAAAGTGTTCGTTAGTGTCGGTGTCGGCGTGGAAGCTATGAATATATTTAACTATATGACTATCTACTCTTTGGTTGATACAGAAAGCATGTCTAATTTTGCTAAATGGGTGACTCATATTGATGGTGGAATAGAAACATACGATTGGATTTGGAAGCTTGCTATCTTAGTCGGTATGGGTGGAATTCTTGCTTCAGTCGGTGGAATTTATTTCACCAAGAAAGATTTACCTCTTTAAAAATATTCAAATAAGTACGGCTCTAGTCGTACTTTTTAATTGGTGCAAAATTGCAAAGATATTTAATTATCTATATAATTGAATAGTATGGATAAGGAAACAAGAGCTCGAATTAAAACAGTAAAAATTAAAAGACGCACACAACATAAGCTTTTTCGTCGTCGCCTTAATTCACTTTTTAAAACCGAATATCGTTATTCACTTCGTTTTGAAGAAACACATGTTTTTGATGATGGTAAAGCATACATTAATGT
>CAVIPD010000011.1:7754-12400 GCA_963644775.1 bacterium
CCATTTTCTATATATTCATACGAAAATAGACTTAATCCTGAAATATATGATTATATAAATCAAGAGACTGAATTTCTTCCGGTAGATATTCCTGTTGTTGTAAATTTTGATGATGATGGTAAATTTTCTGAAGAACTTAAAACTAAAATTAAGAAGGTTGTTACTCGTCATTACTCTTTAGAGTATGAAGACATTAGATATGATCTACATAAATCAAGAATGTTTGGTTTAGTTATGGGCTTTATTGGCATAGCATTATTAACTGCATATCTATTGTTATCAATCTTCTTTGAAGATTCTGATTTAATTATGAAACCTATTTCCGAAATTATTTATATTCTTTCATGGGTTTTTATCTGGGAATGTGTTGATAGATTTGCATTAACAGGATTTGATGAAAAAATTGATGTACTTAACGCAGGTCAATTAGCGTTAATTGAAGTACAATTTGGTAAACCAAAAATTAAAAAACAATGAAGATTCTTATAGTTGCAGATATATTAGGGAAAAAGAACAATGGCACAACTATGGCTGCCTATAATTTAATTGATTCATTAATTAAGCGTGGTCATGATGTTCGTGTTTTATGTGCTGATAAAGAAAAAAAGAATAAAGATGGTTATTTCGTATGTGATGAGATGAATTTTGGCCCAGCTAATCATTATGTTCACGCTAACGGAATAAATCCTGCTAAAGCAGACGATTCAGTTATTAATAAAGCACTTGAAGGTGTAGATGTTGTTCATTGTATGATGCCTTTTCTTTTAGGTAATAGAACTGCAAAACTTGCTAAATTACATGGCATACCTGTTACTGCCGGATTCCATGTTCAAGCCGAAAATGTCACTTCTCATTTCTTTTTATTAAAAGCTTCTTTATTAAATGGAGCCATTTATAAGGTTTTTTGGCATAAGTTATATCGTCATACATGCGCCATTCATTTTCCAACTGAATTTATCAAACATGATTTTGAAAAATCAGTCGGTCCTACAAATGGATTTGTCATTTCTAATGGAGTTAAAAATATATTTGTTAAAAAGAAGGTTGAAAAACCTGATGAATTAAAAGATAAATTCTGCATTTTATATACAGGAAGATATTCCAAAGAAAAACGTCAAAAACTACTTATTAAAGCTTGTAAATATTCTAAATATGGCGATAAAATCCAAATCATTTTCGCTGGTGATGGTCCTCAAAGAAAAGCAATCACTAAATACTCAAAGCATCTTAAGAATAAGCCAATTATGGGCAATCACTCTCAAGAGGAATTAATAAACATTATTAATTATTCCGATTTATATGTTCACTGTGCATATGCAGAGCTTGAATCAATCGCTTGTTTAGAAGCTATTAGTTGTGGTTTAGTCCCGGTTATTAACAACACAAAAAGAACTGCCACAAAAAACTTCGCATTAGATGAGAATAATTTATTTAAGAGTGACTCACCAAAAGATTTAGCCAAGAAAATTGATTATTGGATTGAGCATCCTATAGAGAAGGCTAAACGTAGTGAAGAATATTTAGATTTCACCAAAAATTTTGAATATGAACATTGCATGGATCGTATGGAAAAAATGATGTATGAAGCAGTGGGCATATTTAAATATAAAAAAGAACACAACATCAAAAATAGAGTTGTTACTTATAATGATCCAGTTAATGAAGATTATTCATGCAATTCAATTGTGAATAAAAAATTAAAAGATTCATTCAAATATGTTCACACAAATATATTTTGGAGATTTTTTGCTCATGTTTTATATACTGCAGTAGCTAAACCAATTGTTTGGTGTATTGGCAAATTAAATCGCGGTATTAAAGTAGAAAATAAATATGTTTTAAAAAAGATTAGAAAAAATGGTTATTTCCTTTATGGAAACCATACATCTAAGTTTGATGCAGTTATTGGACCAGCATTTGTTGCGACAAATAAGAAATGTTACACCATTGCTAATAGCGATGCGGTATCAATAAAAGGGTTAAAGAACATCGTTATGATGCTAGGTGCGCTTCCAGTGCCATCAACACCAACTTTAAATGAAAAATTTTTAGCAGCGATTGAAAAACGTGTAGCTCAAAAACAAGTTATTGCCATATTCCCGGAAGCTCATATTTGGCCATATTGTCAAGTTATTCGTCCATTTCCTGAAACATCATTTATTTATCCTGCTAAATTCAATAAGCCTGTTGTAGCGATGGTGGCTTCATTTAGACCACAAAAACATGATTCTTCATTAAGAAGTAAACCTAGAATTACAATTACATTAAGTGAACCGATATATCCAAATCCAGATTTATCGATTAAAGAAAATACAAAGTATTTACATGATCAAGTATATGATTTTATGGTCAACACTCTTTCAAATCGTAAGAATGTAGATTATATTACATATATACCTTGTGTACATGATAGTGCACGCTTCAAAAAATAAGGAGGCAAACATTTATGGAATTAAAAGGTAGTAGAACAGAAAAGAATTTGATGACAGCATTTGCAGGCGAAAGCCAAGCAAGAAATAAGTATACTTATTTCGCTAGCAAAGCTAAAAAAGAAGGCTATGAACAAATAGCAGCCATCTTCTTAGAAACAGCTGAAAACGAAAAAGAACACGCTAAATTATGGTTTAAGTATTTAGAAGGTGGTGACATTAAATCAACTGCCGAGAATTTAAAAGCAGCAGCTGAAGGTGAAAATTATGAGTGGACAGATATGTATGCTGAATTCGCTCGTGTTGCACGTGAAGAAGGCTTTGATAAAATTGCTTTTCAATTCGAAAGTGTTGGTAAAATCGAAAAAGAACATGAAGAACGCTATTTAAAACTATTAGATAACGTCAAAAATGGTAAAGTCTTCATTGCTCCAGATGTCACAGTTTGGAAATGTAGAAATTGTGGACATATCCATATTGGTAAATTCGCTCCAGAACTTTGCCCTGTATGTGCACATCCAAAAGCATACTTTGAGCTTCGTGCCAAGAATTATTAATTTAAATTAATATAGTGACTCATATTTTACTTCTTGCTTTTTTTCTATGCATAAAGCATAATAATATGCGTCGCTTAATTGGATCATTGGTCTATCGGCTATGATGCCTCCCTGTCACGGAGGCGAGACGAGTTCGACTCTCGTATGATCCGCCAGTTGCAGATGTAGTTCAGTGGTAGAACATCAGCCTTCCAAGCTGATTATGCGGGTTCGATTCCCGTCATCTGCTCCATTAAAATATTAGTATCGATATAATCGATACTTTTTTATTACTTTATATATACGAAGTCTAAAAAATGTCCAAATAAGTCATTTTTCAATCTTCTATATAACGCACATGTAGAGATTTTAAACATTTTCGCTAATTCTATCTTGGTAATTCCTTTACGAGCAACCATAGCATTAAATTCATTTTTATTAAACATAGCGTGTCTCCTTTCTAGTAGTTTTAAGCAACTTACTACCGATATTATAAACCCATTTTACCTTTACGCAACTTATTTTTTATTTTTTTAAGATTTTTGTTGCATTTACCGATATTGGTATATTATTATTTAGTCGTGGGGTGAGAGTTATGGATTTGAAATTAGTAGGTCAAATTATTCACAATAGAAGAAAAGAGTTAGGCCTAACACTTGAAGATGTTGGAGACTATCTCGGTGTGTATAAGTCAACCGTCATGAGATGGGAGAAAGGAGAATTTGGAACATTCAAGCGTGGGCACATATATCTTCTTTCTAAAGTATTACACATGCCAGTAGAGACTATTATGGGTCTCGAAACTACTGAAAGCGTTGAGGACGCTGAAATCGTTAAACAACGCATTAGATTAAATAACAAAATCGACAGTCTTGGAAAGGAGGAGTTAGATCAAATTGAGAAGTTTATAAAAGACTGGTTAAAAGCATAAAAAAGAGTAGCCAGACTGCAACCAGCTACTCGAAGCAAATTATGTCAAACACAACTATATTTGCTTTATTATCTTAAAATAAAAGGAGGAAAAATGCAATGAAAATGAGTAAAGAAAATTATGAATTATTTATGAAGTTTGTCAATCATACAGTCGAAAATGCAACTGACGCTGATATGTTACTTTTATTCGCTGGATTGAAAGACATAGCTAAAATGGCAGTCAAAGCTATCGAAAAAGCCGAGAAACATGCCTAGTATTTTTAAGAAAGGAAAGAATGGAACTTGGTATATTGATACCAAAATCAAAGTTAATGGTGAGTGGAAACACTTTTGCAAAAAGAACTATCGCACATTAGGCGAGGCTAAAGAAGACTTTGACAATGCTAAAAAAGAGTTTATTATTCGAAATGGCGGTATGTCTGAAGATATGCCTATCGAAACATTATTTAAACAATATGAGAAGTATCGTGCTTACGTTGTGGACCAAAGCACACTTCAAAGTGATATGTCTTCGTTTAATGTTAATATCCTACCCCACTTCAAAGGCGACACCACTGACAACATCTTTACGCAAGAAAGAATAAAAGAGTGGTATGAAAATTTGATTAACGACGATAGGTTTACTAACAATAAAAAATCAAAGGTTATCACTCGAATGAAGGACTTACTTAAATTTGCTTACAACCACAAAATTATAAGTCCCGAGCAATATCAAGATTGCGATGTAGTTATATATCAAGTTAAATAC
>CAVIPD010000011.1:12410-14371 GCA_963644775.1 bacterium
ACTCGGTCGATGTGATTAATTCGAACATTTTAAAAACAATCGAACTAAGATTTAGAGAAAAGAACTACTTAATGGAAAAACTAATTAACAAAGATGTGGAATGACATATTAACTATTATTATCACTTGTGTTTCGCTTTTATTGGACGCAACTCTAACCGTTGTTATCGTTTGTTTATACAATAGAAATCGTGAAAGAATTAAAAACACTAAAGCCGAGGTCAATGAGAATATTAAAGTAATCACTTTGATTAAAGGTGAAGTTAAAGAAGAAGATTTAAAGCCACTTCTAAAGAACATGAGCGATATGGAGAAAAAGATACTCACAATGTTCTATGTTCAAGACATGAAGCTTGAAGCAATAGCCATCGAACTTAATCTATCAGTAGATTATGTTAAAAAAGTCAAATCCATCGCTGTAAGTAAATTACACTAAAATGGCACTATAATTCCTAAAAGGGCACTCAAAAGGTGCTCTTTTTTTCGTATTGTTAAGTTGCAAGGAGGTGGCAAATATGAACTTACATGCACTTATGTCGCTAATCGATAAGAATACCGACGTTAAATCATTGACAAACGTTCTACTTAAAAACAATCCACGATTAAAACCACTATACGATCAAATGAAATCTAGTGGTATGAGTGAGAAAGAATTTGTTATGTCTTACGCTAGGCAAAACAACATTAATATTGAACCTATTGTTCAAATGTTTAAGAACAAAGGAATAAATTTTTAAGAAAGGAGGTAATCACATATGGCTTACGAAGGAACACCTATCGTTAGTGATAGCGGCTTTGGCGGAGAAGGCTTTTGGGGTCTAATCCTTATCGCAATCATTTTATTTGGCTTTGGTGGAGTTGGCGGCTTTGGCGGCAACAGAGGTGGAGGCACTGCAACTGTTGGCGATTTACAAAGAGGTTTCGACACCGCTGCTGTAACCAATGAAATTGACGCTTTAGTCGCAAATCAAGGCACAAACTTTGCAACTTTAATGGGTGAGTTAAAAGAGAACAAGTATGAAACCAGACTTGCTATTCAAGAAATCCAAAACTCAATTCAAAGTTGTTGTTGCTCAATGAAATCTGAAATGGCTGCTAACACACAACGTATCGTTGATATGTTTAATGCTCACATCACTGACGAACTTAAAGAAAAGATCGCTGAATATAGTCAAGCAAATCAAACTGCAACTATTATCAATGCTCTCAAAACAACAAGCACATCTACAGCTTCTTAATGTAGATAGGGGGAGGGCATGATAATGTGCCTTCTCCCTTACAAGAAAGGAATAAATATATGAATAAAGAATTATTAGAAAGAGCAACTCAAGAACAGCTTAAAAACGCTTTATGCAGTATTATGGATATGGTCGAAGAAACTGATAATAAACTCTATAAAGAAATCCATATGATGTTATACTCGGAAATCAACGGATACCACTTTGATGAAGCGTTATCAAAAATAGCTGTTAGTGAAATGAAAAATGAAGACGGAACTACTGGAGAACACTTTACTGTTGAAGAAGCGATAGAACTTGGAAATAGATTTAACATTGAATTTACCAAGTTTAATAAATATGATTGGTATTATGTTCTCAATATGATTTTTAGTGATTACTATGGTGCCGTTCCAAACGAGGTTGGCTTCTATGTAGAACTGGCTAAAAAGTTCTTGATGGATAAAGATGGAATTGATGGAAAAGCATTCAAGTATTGGTCTCAAATCTAAGTCCAAGAAAATGTCCACAGAACACGGATATTCATGAATTATTTTGGTTATTAATGGACACCTTATATGTTTTTAATAACATATATGTGTGCTTTTGGACATATTTAAACACTAGATACCAATTCCCGTCATCTGCTCCAAATTAGAACTAATGCTTTGATACAATCGTATCAAG
This sequence comes from bacterium, assembly GCA_963644775.1. Classification (GTDB taxonomy): domain Bacteria; phylum Bacillota_I; class Bacilli_A; order RFN20; family CAG-826; genus Fiminaster. The sequence continues at coordinate 14,314 of CAVIPD010000011.1, forward strand.
GCTTTTTTTATGTAAAAACCTCAAAAATATAGTGTTTTTAGCATCTTTTATAGTAAAT
>CAVIPD010000012.1:0-1913 GCA_963644775.1 bacterium
GATCGATTCTACTCCCACTTTGTGCATTCGCAATTGTCGGTTCTTTAACCGCATGTGTTAATGGAGGCGGTGGTAGCGGAGCAACTGGTGAAGCAGACGAATATGGTGTTTATGCTACTGACGTCGGTCCAGAATTAATGCTAAAGCTTCACGCAAAAATGCTTGATACTCACACAACATATACAACATATGCTTCAGTTAATAGCTACGTTCAGGTTTCTTCAAGAAACTCTATTAGTATCGACCAATACGGAAATGATGCATCAAAAATTGAATTATTCTACACATCAAAAACATTAGCATCAACATCTGGTGCTTCAGGCAACTGGAACCGTGAGCACGTTTGGGCATGTGCAAATAGTGCTAACTTATGGACTCATAACTCAGGTGATGGAAGTCACTACGTTGACGGAAACGGATATACTGGTGGTGGATCGGATCTTTATCACATTCGCCCATGTAACTCAACATTAAATACCGATAGAGGATCCGGAAAATTTTATGAATTTGATGAGGGCGACACTTTCTATGAAGTTGGTGATGGTGGCCCATATAAATTGTTAGTTGACAAAACTGGCGGCTTCTCTACAAAATGTGAACCTGCTGACGAATATAAAGGTGACATCGCTAGAATTCTTATGTACATTTATGTACATTACTCAAAATTAGGCGATAATTCAAAATATTCTGAAAAAGTTCAAAATTATTTAGGCGGTCTTAATCTTAGAAGTGTATTTAACAGCAGTTATTCATTAGATCAAGTTCAACAATTGATGGTTAAATGGAACAATCTTGATCCAGTTAGTGACACTGAAAAGAATAGAAACAATACAGTTGAAAAAATTCAAGGTAATAGAAACCCATTTGTTGATCACCCAGAATACATGGCTCGTTGTTTCTCACTTGAATAATAGTAACAATTATTTAAATGCCTCTAGTATACTAGAGGCTTTCATATATGTATAAAGTTGGAATTATTTCGTTAGGATGCGCTAAAAATCTCGTTGATAGCGAGATGATTTTAGGTATGCTCGATGCATCTAATTTCAGAATTGTTAATACAATCGAAGATATCGACATAATTATTATCAATACTTGTGGCTTTATTGAAGCAAGTAAAAAAGAATCAATTGAAAACATATTGGATGTTGTTAAATATGGCAAAAAAGTTGTTGTTGTCGGCTGTATGGTTGAGCGATACAAAAAAGAACTTCAAGAATCTATACCTGAAGTTGATTTATGGGTATCTATATCTGAATATGGAAAATTTAATGAATTGTTGGAAGATTTATTAAATAAAGATGTTGAAATTGATAAAATCAATCCTTTTGTAAGAATGCTTTCAACTCCTAATTATATGGCGTATTTAAGAATATCGGAAGGCTGCAACAATTGTTGCGCTTATTGTGCGATTCCATTAATTCGTGGTCATTTTAGAAGTAGACCTCTTGAAGATTTAATTCTTGAAGCTAGGTTATTAGCGAACAAGGGCATTAAAGAACTTGTCTTAATTTCTCAAGATACAACCAGATTTGGTTCAGATTTTAATAATGGTACAAATATCGTTACTTTGTTAAAGAAACTACTTCAATTTGATGAATTTAAATCAATTAGACTTTTATACTTATATCCAGATGAAATAAGTGATGAACTTATTGATTTTATAAAAAACAATAAGAGAATCGCTCCATATTTTGATATTCCTTTGCAACATTCATCTAATTCAGTATTAAAAGGAATGCTTAGAAGAGGCACAAAAGAAGATTATCAAAATTTAATCGATAAAATTAGAACTAAAATTCCTAATGCTATTCTTAGGACAACATATATAGTTGGATTTCCGGGTGAAACAGATGATGATTTTGTTGACTTAGTCGCATTCACTAGAAAAAACAAATTTGATCATATGGGTG
>CAVIPD010000012.1:1923-2304 GCA_963644775.1 bacterium
ATTCTAGAGAAGATGGCACTAAATCATTTAATTACGAAAATCAAGTACCTGAAGCATTAAAAGAAGGACGTCTTAATAAAATCATGGATGTTCAGAAAAAGATTTCATATGAGGCTAATAAAAACCATATCGGTGAAATCATGGAAGGCATAGTGATTGGATATAATCCAAAAACAAATATCTATAATCTTAGAAGTTATTGGAACGCTCCAGATGATATTGATGGTTCAATAACATTTAAATCTAATAAAGAACTCAAAATCGGCGAAATAGTGAAAGTTAAAATAACATCAGCATTTGTCTATGATTTATACGGAGAATTTGTAGAATAAATTCTATTGAAAATAATACTCTATAAATATATACTTTAAGCATTGCCTC
>CAVIPD010000013.1:0-5944 GCA_963644775.1 bacterium
ATCTTTACTAGATTCTTATCAATTAAGAATATACCAGTACTTCCATTTGTGAGAATTTCACTTGGACCAGCTTTAATTATTTTTGCATCATTAATTCTTGGCCCGATTTATGGTGCGATTGTTGGCGGTGTTTCTGATATTTTAGGCATCTTACTTGTTCCTAATTCATTAGGTTATTCAATTAATCCATGGTTCACTTTAATTTATACATTGCTTGGTATTTTGCCATATTGTATTTTTAAATTAATTGGCCTCATTAACAATGACAAAATTAAATACATCACCTTTGGTGGAATTCTATTTACGTTATGGACATTTGTTTTAATTTATGGATTATCTAATAACTCATTTAATGGTCACACATTTATGATTTATCAAAAGGTTTTAATATTTGTGATTTCATTTGTTTTATGTATTATCACAATGATTGCGATTTATTTTATTGGTAAACATTTTAAAAAACATAATGATGCTTCAGTGATGAATATTGCAATCACTTCTTTAGTGTGTGAAATCCTCATTGTTTTAGTGGGCAACACTCTTGTGAAATCTTTCTTTTTTGAAGTTGATTTTATTGTTATTTTATTCTTCCAAAGCATCGTATTCTTTGTTGATATACCACTTAACACTTTAGTTGTTAGCTATTTATATAAGCTTGCAAATAAAGTATATTTTAATAAGGCTAGGTTATAGTTATGAAAAAGACGTTTAAGATTATTGGATATATATTATTAGGACTATTTATAGGTGGATTAGTCACTTATGTAGTTTGTTCAAAGTTTATTCTTGGCTTAGATAATCACAATCTATCAGCATTTATTATGTGTTTAGTGTTTATCGTCGTGTTTGGACCACTTCCAGGATTGTTATTTATTTATCTTGGCTATAAAAAAGATGAACATGAAGATACTCCTGATGTTGATCAAAATCTATTAACAGATGAACAAAAATCATACCAAGGTTATCACTTTCCATGGGCAATACTTATTAGTTGTGGTGTTATTGTCTTGCTTATGATTGTGTGTATAATAGTTATCATCAATATTAAATAAATTTAAATTTTTATATAAGTTGGAGTAAGTTATGGAAGAGAAAAAAGCAATTATTAATTGGGATGAATACTTTATGGGTATGGCTAAATTAAGTGCCTTACGTAGTAAAGATCCAAATACAAAAGTCGGCGCTTGTATTGTTGATCCAGATCATAAAGTTGTTTCAAATGGTTATAACGGCATGCCTCGAGGAGTCGATGAAAGTAAGATTTCATGGAATAAGGGCGAAGGGCTTGATAGTAAATATTTATATGTTTGTCACGCCGAATTTAATGCAATCTTAAATACAAGAAATAACGCCGCACTTAAAGGATGTACATTATATGTCACATTATTTCCATGTAATGAATGCACAAAAGCAATCATTCAAACCGGAATTAAAGAAATCGTTTATGGTTCAGATAAATATCACGATACTACCGAAACTCAAGCTTCTCGTTTAATGCTTGAACTTGCAGGAGTTAAAATTCGTCAATATCAAGGAAGAGATTTAAAAATTGTTGTCGATGAAATTACTAGAGGCTAAACACTTAACATTTTCTTATGATGGTAAAACAAACGTCGTTGATGACGTTTCTTTTATCATTAATGAAGGAAGTTATACCTCTATTATTGGCCATAATGGCAGTGGTAAATCTACTATCGCAAGATTATTATTAGGTTTGCTCGCACCTAACAAAGATTCGTTAGTTGCTTTTGGTCTAGAATATAACAAAAAGAATGTTCGCGAGATACGTCAACATATTGGCATTGTTTTTCAAAATCCTGATAACCAATTTATTGGCTCAACTGTTAGAGATGATATTGCCTTTGGTTTAGAGAATAGGAAAGTGCCTCAAAAAGATATGGAAGATATCATTACTAAATTTGCGACAAAAGTTAATATGTCAGCATATTTAGATAAAGAACCAGAACATCTTTCAGGCGGACAAAAGCAAAGAGTCGCAATCGCTGGTATTTTAGCAATGAAACCAGATGTCATCATATTCGATGAAGCTACTTCAATGCTAGATCCTAAAGGTAAAAGTGAAATTAGAGAAACAATCGAGAATCTTAGAAAAGAAAATCCTAAGATGGCAATTATTTCAATTACTCATGATGTTGAAGAAGCTTTTGATAGCGATCATATAATTGTTTTAAATAAGGGCAAGATTGAATACGATTGTTCTCCTAAGGAATTATTGCTTCATAAAGATAGACTTATTGAGATTGGATTAGATATTCCATTTATGGAAAAACTCCACGACGCCTTAAAGAAAAATGGACTAGATAAAGTAAGCGAGGATTTAAAATGATTAATTTTGAGCATGTTTACTTTACATATTCACCAAATTCTCCTTTAGAATATGAAGCCTTAAATGATGTTTCATTATCTATTAAAGATGGTTCTTTTACATGTATTGTTGGCAAAACTGGATGTGGTAAATCCACTTTGGTTCAACAACTTAACGGTTTACTTATTCCTACAAAAGGAAAAGTGAGTATTGATAACTATGTTATTTCATCCAAGAAAAAAGAAAGAACTAAAAAACTTCAACCATTAAGAAAACATCTTGGCATTGTTTTTCAATTCTCAGAAAATCAATTGTTCGAAGAAACAGTGGAAGATGATGTTGCGTTTGGTCCAACTAATTTTGGAGTTAAAAAAGATGAAGCAATTAAAATTGCACACAATTCATTAATGAAAGTTGGTCTAGGAGAAGAATATTTTAAGAAATCACCATTTGAACTTTCTGGTGGGGAAAAGCGAAGAGTTTCAATTGCGGGTATTCTCGCCTTAGAACCAAAGATTTTGGTTTTAGATGAGCCTACTGCAGGTCTTGATCCTCAGGGTGCCAAAGAAATGCTTTCATTATTTAAATCACTTAACGAAAGTGGAACAACAATTATTTTAGTTACTCACGACATGAATATTGTTTTTGAATATGCAAGTGATGTTATTGTTTTATCTGATGGAAAAGTTGGTTATATTGGTGAACCAAACAAATTATTCTTAGATGATGTTAGCAAATATTCTTTAGAAACACCTGCTTTAGCAAGAGTTGTGCAAAAACTTGTTTCTAAAGGATATTCAATTGATTTAACAAAAGTTCATGATTTAGATTCACTTGTAAATGAACTTAAGGGAGCGAATAATGGCTAAAATTACACTTGGAAGATACGCTCCATACACATCATTTGTTCATAGGATGGATCCTAGGAATAAAATCTTTTGTTTAATTGCTTTAATGGTAGCGATATTCTTTCAATATTCTTCATGGGAAGTTACTTTCATCATGGGCGGAATATTATTTATTGTTGTCTTGATAATGATGTTCATTAGTCATGTTTCATTGAAACAATTGTTAACATCATTAAAGTCATTATGGTTTGTTGTTCTGATTTTACTAATAGTAAATGCGTTAATTCCTCCTAAGGATGCCTCGATGGTTGCTTTTTCAATCAATGGATTCAATATTTATTATGAAGCCATATTTCAAAGTTTAAAGATTGTGTTAAGACTTATCTTAATGGTGTCATTAACAATGATATTAACTTCTACTACAAAACCATTAGATTTAACATATGCTTTAGAGTGGTACTTAACTCCATTAAAAGTTATTAAATTTCCTGCTCATGAAGTTGCAATGACAATTTCAATTGCTCTTAGATTTATTCCAACTCTTCTTGATGAAACTGATCGCATTATGAAGGCGCAGGAGAGTAGAGGCGTTGATTTTAAACATGGCAAGATATCATCTAGATTTAAAGCAATTATTTCTTTAATTGTACCATTATTTATTTCGGCATTTGAAAGAAGTGAGCAACTTGCAGACGCAATGGAAGCTAGAGGTTATGATCCAAAGGTTAAAAGAACTAGATATCATAAAATGAAATTTCATTTAGCAGATTTATTTGCATTTATACTTTGTAGTGCAATCATGATTGGTGTAATTATTGTTTCACATTATGGCTTCACATTATCAACAGAACACTTTGTTCCATGGTTATGTATTTCTTGCTGTGGTTTATTAACATACATTATTTTGCTTGGTATTTTTGATGTTGAATCTAGAAAGGCTATTCAGTGAGATATTTAGCAATTGTTTCTTATGAAGGCACTAATTACGTTGGCTGGCAAATTCAACCAAATGGTTTAAGTGTTGAAGAAGCAATTGAAAAAGTACTTTCTAAAATATTAAACACTCCAACAAAAATATATGGCAGTGGTCGCACGGATGCCGGGGTTCACGCAATAGGACAGACATTTCATTTTGATAGCAAAGAAATTGCTGATTTAGGTAAGTTTATGTATTCAATGAATAAGATGTTACCTAACGATATTAAGATATCCAGTTTATCAAAAGTTAATGATGATTTTCACGCGAGATTTTCTGCGAAAAGTAAAACATATGTTTATAAACTAAATACAGGCAAATTTGATGTCTTTGAAAAAGAACATGTATATCAACTTCTCCAAAAACTCGATGTTAATAAAATGATTGAAGCATCCAAATTATTAGTTGGAGAACATAATTTCATGAACTTTACTTCAAAAGAAGAAGATGAATCAAACTTTATTAGAAATATCTATTCTATTGATATCAAATTAGATAAAGATATTATTACATTCTCATTAACCGGAAATGGCTTTATGCGTTATATGGTGAGAATGATTGTCGGTTCACTTGTTGAAGTTGGTTTAAATAGAATGTCGATCGATGATATTAAAAACTTACTAAGTATAGGTGTTAGAAAACAAACTCAATATAAGATTGATGCCTGTGGACTTTATTTAGTAAAGGTTAATTATTAATGGATGAAATTCCATAAAATTTATTTAAAAAGTTAATAAAGCATAAATATTAATTGACAGAAAAAAACGGAAGTTATATCATTTAGTCGGTAAAAAAATACCGAAAGAGAAGATAGAATGAAATCGATTTCCAAAAATCAATTAGAAAGGTTCCCGCTTTATCTAAAATATTTAATATCATTAAAAGATGAAGGGGAAGAATATATTACTTCAGGTAATATCGCGACTAAATTTAACTTAAATGAAGAATTAGTAAAAAAGGATTTACAATGTGTCTCTACCTCCTCTGGCATTCCTAAAAAAGGAAGAGAAATTTCCACATTAATTAAAGATTTAAGCGAATTTTTAGGTTATCACAATGTTACTGATGCGATTTTAATTGGTGTTGGTAATTTAGGTAAGGCATTTTTATTTTATTATGGATTCAATTCTTTTGGTTTAAACATTTTAGCGGGTTTTGATATTAATCCGGATGTGGTGGGGGTTTCTATAAATGGAAAACCTATTTTTCCAATGAATAAATTAGAAAATTTAGTTCAAAGAATGAAAATAAAAATTGCCATCATTACTGTTCCTGCTGATTTTGCTAATGAAATTGCTGAAAAATTAGTGAAGGCCGGTATTGAAGCAATTTGGAATTTCGCTCCAATACATATTGACATTTCTAATAATGTGGTGGTTGAAAATGTTAACCTAGCATCTTCTTTAGCTAAGTTATCGCATAAATTAAAAATAAAAATAGAAAAATAAATATTTAATGAATAAAAAGGAGAACAAATATTTATGGAAGAAACTAATGTAAATATTCAAGCTCAAGAAGAGGTGGATGAATTAGTCAAAAAAGGACTTGTTGCACTTGATGAATTCTTATTATTGAACCAAGAACAAATCGATTATATTGTTGCAAAGTGTTGCGTAGCTGGTCTAGATCATCACGGCTCACTTGCTAAACTAGCAGTTGAAGAAACTAAACGTGGTGTCTTTGAAGACAAGGCCACTAAAAACTTATTTGCATGTGAATATGTACAAAACAACATGCGTCATTTAAAGACTGTCGGTGTTATTAGTGAAGATCCAGTCACTGGAATATCTGAAA
>CAVIPD010000014.1:0-12123 GCA_963644775.1 bacterium
TTAATATGCTGTTTTATCAGCAATTGCTTTGTATTCAGCGTATAACTTTAAGCAAGCTTTACGATCAAGTTCAATGACCATTTCATTTCTTTCTTGCTCGGTCATATCATAGAATTTTTTATCACGGAAACCAATGTCTTCTGTGTCAACAATATTACATCCGTAATAAACTTTTCCAATGTTAGCCCATAAGATAGCCGCCATACACATTGGACATGGTTCACCAGTTGTATATAATTCACATCCAGATAAATCGAATGTACCAAGTGTTTTACATGCTTTGTGAATTGCCATCATTTCGCCGTGACAAGTTGGGTCATTATTTTTGACAACTTGGTTATGTCCTTTACCAACGACAACTCCATCTTTAACAATAACAGCACCAAAAGGTCCGCCATGACCATGACGAATGCCCTTGCGAGCTTCATTGATAGCCATTTTCATATATTTATTCATCATAACTAAATACCTCGAATTGATTTTAACACATATTTATTTAAAAAAAATAAAAAGACCGGCCTTATAAAATTTATTTTATTTTTTAAATTGATTAACAAATTTTTGGAAGATTGAATCTTCTTTCTTATCGCTTTTTTGGAATTCTTCAAGAAGTTTCTTTTGTTCTTTAGAAAGTTTGGTTGGAGTCTTAATCTGCATATGAATGTATTGATCTCCTGGCGTACCTTTACGTAAATCTTTTACACCTCTACCTTTTAAGCGAAGTGTTTGATTTGGTTGAGTTCCGGCAGGTATATCAACTTCAACAGTGCCATAAACTGTAGGAACTTCAATTGTTTTTCCAAGTGCCGCATCAATAAAACTCATAGGCACATCAATGTGAATGTCGTTACCGTCACGTTTGAATATTTCATGAGGGATAATAACGATTTCTAAATATAAATCGCCATTATCTCCACCGTTAACGCCTCTTTCGCCTTTGCCTTTAACAACAATTTGTTGACCAGCGTTAATACCGGCTGGAATATTAACTTCTAAATCGCGTTTAATGTGTTTATAGCCTTTACCACCACATTCATCACATTTATTTTCAATAATTTTTCCAGAACCTCCACAATGTGGGCATGGTGCTTGGCCTTCCATAACGCCAAATAATGTTCTTTGTTGAGTTCTAACGTAGCCTTTGCCACCACAATGTGGACATGTTTTTATATCGTTAGGTGTTTTAGCGCCTGTTCCGCCACACTTTGTGCACTTTTCGTCATAGGATACAGGAACTAATACTTTCTTACCTAAAATCGCGTCCATAAACGGCACTCTAATGCGTTGCAAAGCGTCATCGCCTCTTCTTGGACCATAGCTTTGTCTAGATTGACGTTGTCCACCACCAAAGAATGATGAGAAAATGTCTCCTAAGTCAACACCGCCGAATCCTTGTGAAGAAAACCCTCCACCAGCAAACGGATTACCATTTCCGCCGGTTGATGAACCTTGTTCAAAAGCAGCCATTCCAAATTGATCATACATTTGACGTTTTTTATCGTCATAAAGAATATCGTATGCTTCCTGAACTTCTTTAAACTTTTCAGCAGCGTCTGGTTCATGGTTTAAATCAGGGTGATATTTCTTAGCTAATTTACGATAAGCACTTTTAATTTCGTCTTTAGATGCTGATTTATTTACACCTAATACTTCATAGAAATCTCGTTTAGCCATGATTAGTTCCTTTCTTAGAGAGAAAGCGAAGGGTTACCCCATTCGCTTCCTAACTATAATTTAACAAAGTTAATTTTTCATTTTGCTGTCAGCATCGACAACATCATCTGCTGTTTCTTGACCTTCAGCTTTTGGTGATTCTTGAGCACTCTTACCAGTTTGAGTTTGAGCCATCATTGCAGCAGCTTGTTCAAGTTCATTAATTCTCTTTTTAAGAGTTTCAATATCATTGTTATCTAAAGCTGCTTTAAGTTCATCTCTAAGTTTTTGTGTTTGCTCTTTTTGAGTAGGTTCAATTGAATCGCCTTTTTCTTGTAAAGCTTGATCAATGCTATTGATGTATTGTTCAGCTTTATTTTTAAGTTCAACTTCTTCTTTACGCTTTGCATCTGCTTCTGCATTTGCTTCTGCTTCGTGAACCATGCGATCAATATCTTCTTTTGATAAACCGTTTGAACCAGAAATCGTAATTTCTTGTTCTTTTTGTGTATCTAAGTCTTTTGCGGTAACTTTAACAATACCGTTAACATCAATATTAAATGTGACTTCAATACGTGGTTCTCCACGTCTTGCTGGCTTGATGCCTGTTAATTGGAAGTGACCAAGCAACTTGTTATCTGCTGCCATTGGACGTTCACCTTGATAAACCATGATGTCAACTGCTGGTTGATTATCAGCGGCTGTTGAGAAAATTTGACTCTTAGTTGTAGGAATTGTTGTATTTCTTTCAATAAGAGGTGTCATCATTCCACCAAGGGTTTCAATACCAAGGGTTAATGGTGTGACGTCAAGAAGAACGACATCTTTGATGTCTCCACTGACAACGCCACCTTGAATAGCGGCACCGATTGAAACAGCTTCATCAGGGTTGACTGATAAGTTTGGAGTCTTACCTGTTAACTTCTTAACTAATTCTTGAACTGCTGGCATACGAATTGAACCACCAATAAGAATAACTTGATCTAATTCGTTAGCAGATAATTTAGCATCACTTAATGCTCTTTTGACAGGTTCTTCTGTACGAGCAAGAAGATGTTTTGTCATATCTTGGAATTTAGCTCTTGAAAGAGTTGCTTCGAAGTTGACTGGTCCATTAGAACTCATTGCAATAAATGGAAGCGAGATTGTTGCTTCAAGTGAACTTGAAAGTTCAATCTTAGCTTTTTCAGCAGCGTCTAAGAAACGTTGTTGAGCCATTTTGTCTGTAACATCGATTCCGTGTTGAATCTTAATTTGAGCTTGAATCCAATCGGCAATTACCTTATCCCAGTCATCACCACCAAGTTTATTATCACCTGCAGTTGAGATAACTTCGAATGTGCCATCACCAATATCAAGAATGGAAACATCGAATGTACCACCGCCTAGATCGTAAACAAGAATCTTTTCAGATTTATTTGTGTCTAAGCCATAAGCCAATGCGGCTGCTGTTGGTTCGTTAATAATACGAACAACATCAAGTCCTGCAATTTGACCAGCGTCTTTTGTTGCTTGTCTTTGAGCATCATTGAAGTAAGCTGGGACAGTAATTACTGCTTTAGCAATTTTTTGTCCTAAGTTTTCTTCTGCATATTTTTTCATATATGCAAGAACCTTTGCAGAGATTTCTTGTGGTGTGAAATCTTTATTTAAGGATTTAATGTGAACTTTTTCATTTGAACCCATTTTACGTTTGATTGATGAGACTGTGTCTGGGTTAGTCACAGCTTGACGCTTTGCAGCGTTACCAACGATTTCTTCGCCGCCTGCTTTAAATGCGACTACAGATGGAGTAGTCATTGTTCCTTCAGGATTAGGAATAACTTTAACCTTACCATCAGCTTGTAAATATGAAACAACTGAGTTTGTTGTACCTAAGTCAATACCGAGTATAATTTCTTTTGCCATAATAATATCCTCCTATTCAGGCATCCACTTCTGGATTATTTTCCTTTTTGTTTTTGTCATCAATTTTTTCTTTCACCGAGACGATGACCATCGCGGGGCGAACAAGATGTTCGTGAAATTTATAACCTTTGGTTATTACTTTCGTAACCTTATCTGGGTTATTTGGATCAACGATTGTTTCCACCGCCTGCATAACATTTGGATCAAACTTATCATTGATTTTAGGAGCGATTTCTTTAACTCCTTCATTTTCTAGAACACTAACAAGATTGCGATATATATATTCAAATCCTGTTAAGAAGTTTTTCATTTCAACGGATGATGGTTCGTTTTGTAACGCCATTGAGAATCCATCTAATATTGGAAGAATGTCTCCTACAAAGCCTTCTAGACGATATTTCATCGCATCTCGATGATCTGCTTCGATATGCTTTCTTAAATTTTGCATATCAGCGTATGAGCGATAGTATTCGTTTTTCCAATGTTCTAGATCAGCGGTTAACTTTTCTATTTGCTCTTTGCTCTTGTCTATTTTTTTGGTTTCTTTGTTGATTGTTTTCTCTTTCACGCTTAACTTCCTTTCTACCGTCTTCATCACAATATAAATCTAATTGATTAATTAGATATTCAAGTGAAGAAACGACTTTATCGTAATCCATTCTCTTTGGCCCAACCACCGCAATTGAACGTTCTTGTCTACCAGGCATCATGACTTTTGCTTGGACAATTGAGACATCCTCATCGCCGCTAGTCTCGCCACCGATATGGATTGAGATGTTTTCGTTATTATTACCTACTTCTCTAAAGATATCTGGTCTGTTAAGTAGTTCCATGAGCTTTCTCATTTTATTAGCATCATTAGCGAACTCTGGTTGTTCGAACAATTCTTCTTGTCCGAATGCTGATAGTCTATCTTTAGCGAATCCGACAAAGGCTTCTAACATAGCTTTATAGATCACGTCGTGATTTATGACCATATCATTAATCAACGGGCGAATTGCTTGCATCTTAGAAATGAGTTCGGAAATCGGTGTTCCTTTTAATCTGTCATTTAAGAGATTGACGCAATTTTCTACATCGCTTAATTTGTTTTTTTCATCGATTACAAATGTTTTATTTTCAACATATCCTTGATCGGTAACAAATACGCAGGTAGCACTTGTATCGCTAATTGGCACCAATTGAACTGAGACAAGATGTTCGTTATTAGCGCCAGGACCTAAGACAATACTAGCAAGATTAGTCATTTGAGATAAAATCTCACATGATTGTTTAATGACATCTTGAATTGACTTAACTTTTTGGTCTAAGACAGATTGCATTTGATATTTAAATTCTTCATCAATGCTTCTATTACGTAGGTTAGCAATATAATATCTATAACCTTTAGAAGAAGGAACGCGCCCACTTGACGTATGTGTCTTTTCTAAGAGTCCATCAAGTTCAAGAGCATTCATTTCACTGCGAATCGTAGCAGATGAATAATCAAGGCAATACTCTTCGATAAGAGTTTTGCTGCCAACAGGCTGAGCTGTTTTAATGAAGTGCTCAACAATAAGCTTTAGAACCTTATCTCGTCTATTCATTTTGGCCTCCTTTTTGGCACTCAACTTTTTCGAGTGCTAATCATATTATAAAAACATTTTTGGCACTGTCAAGTAATTAGTGCTAAATTTTAATAAATAAAAGAAAAACCGCTATGCGGTTAATCTTAAATTTTTATTTGAATATTTTTAATTTGAACGATTTCTCCAGTCAACAACGAGTGTATTTGTCACCCTATCAAATATCGATTTTTCAGTCTGGGCAATAAGCAAATACAAAGCATTAATAATAACTAATATAATCAAGCCTTGCATTGATGCTCTCGATAAGCATTCACCAAATGTTAATTTACTAACATCATTATGAACAACTCTTAATCCAAAAATAAGATTACCTAGTGTTCTACCATTAGATGCTTTTAACCAAATCGCATAAATAATTGTAAATGATAACCAACTAGCGGCAATAAATATTAACGAGACAAAAAATGCAGGTATATCATTAATATGCTTTGCATATAAAAGCGCTAATACCAATAAACCAGTAGGAATAATTAAGGAGAAAATAAGGTCTACGATGTAGCCCCATAATCTTTTTGTAAAACTAGCGATGTTCATAATAGTTCTAATAAGACGCGATCTAATAAAGCAATGCCTTCGTCACTAAGTGATATTCTATCATTATTTATGATAAGAAGTTTATTTTTAATTAATTTTTGAATTTTATCAGCAAACATTTCAGTAAACTCTTTGCCAAATTTATTCTTGAAATTAGATGCCAAAAATCCATCCTCAAGTCTAAAGTTGCATAGCAAAAAATCTTCTATTTTTTCTTTTTCAGTTAGTTTTTCTTCATAATCAATGAATTTGTGATTTAGATAATTATCTAAGTTTTTCGTGTTTACGTATCTATGGCCATTGACATATCCAGATGCCCCTAAACCAACTCCATAATATTCTTCATCGTGCCAATATGTAAGATTGTGGCGAGAATATTTTTCATTACGGGCAAAATTGCTAACTTCATAACGTTTATAACCAAATTTTCTTAATGTATTTACGATATAATCGTAAAATAAACGTGAATCATCTTCATTTTGCTCTATTATACCTTGATTATAGAAAACAGTATTCTTTTCTACTATAAGTGAATAGATAGCAATGTGATTTGTTTCTAAAGAAAGTATGTTATTTAAATCATTCTTAAGATCCTCTAATGATTGAGAAGGGAAGCCATAAATTAAATCAACATTAACTTCAAAATATTTTTTTAGTTCATTAACTTGTTTGACAGCATCGCTAAAGGTATGATGTCTACCAATTAACTTAAGTGTTTTATCATCGGTAGACTCTACACCAATTGAAACACGTGTAACTCCATATTTCTTCATAAGAAGAATCTTATTTGGTGTTAAGTTTTCAACATTAGCTTCAACACTAAATTCACCACCACTAGATAGGTAAGTAGATACATTTTTTAAAACAAGTTCAAATTCTGCATCTGATAGTGCTGTTGGAGTACCCCCACCGATATAAATCGTGTCCACTTTAGAGATTTTATATGTTGATATTTCATATAAAAGAGCCTTTACATAAGGCTCTGAGAATTTTTTATTATAGAAAAGTTTAGTGAAATCACAATACGAACAAATGTGCTCACAAAATGGAATATGGATGTATAAAGAATTAATCTTTTTTTGCATCTTCTTTACTAGCTTCTTTAGACGCAACCTCTTCCATTTGTTGTTGAACCTTTTCGTCTTCAATTGGCACTAAAATACGATCTAGTTCTTGTTGAACGAGTTCTTCTTCTGAAATATCATCCTTTTTAATTTGAAGTGATGAGAAATGTTTTTTCACAAGAATAATGATTAAAATCAATAAACCGAAAAAAGCTAGTAAACTAACTAAGATAACCGCGGCTAATGCTCCGCCTTCTAAACCTGAAAATATTTTCATAAATTTTTACCGTCCTTATTTTACTCTTTGGAAATTGGTGTGTAAACAAACTTATTTTTAACTTGTTCGCGTCTATAATAACCTGCACGTGCTAGATTATCCATAGATGTACGCGCTGTTTCATAAACGCAATGCTCAGCTTGTTTATATTGTTGAATAGTGTAATATTTGCCCAAAGTGCAATGTCTTACATAAAAATGAGCTTGTCCTGGTCTAAGAGTCGGATCACTTTCTAGAAGATCTTCTGCTGCGCGTCTAAGTGCTTTTTCGTCTAAATCTTTAAAGACATGAACATTTACTTTTGGATTGTTATTAGCTGGTTCAAAAGCAGGCTTTGGTTGAAGTTTGACTTCTTCTTTTATAGGTTGAACCATAGGTTCCACTTTAACAGGTTCTGGTTCTTCACTAAAATATGCCCTTTCGGTTTCATCACGAGAAACAGTTACTGCTCTATCAAGAACAAATGTTAAAGTTTCATCAATCATTCTATTTGATTCATTAACATAATATGTTAAGTCATTGCTCTTTTGTGCTTCTTTGGAACATAATGCAAGTGCACCACGCGAATCAATATGAAGAATTTCAAATGGAATAATAACTGATGCCGGAACTTTGTGATTTGATTGAATCAGACATCTAATAAGTAATGACGCCATTTCTTCATTATAATTTTCAAACGGCAATATATAGTTCATAGAATAACTAATACCAGCAATTTTAATTGATAAATTTGCATTAGGATCATTTATAAAATCTAAAAGATTTTCCATCATACCTTCTATTTGGTTGGTTGGAGCACCTTTAACTTCACGATTAATAAGTACGCGTTGACTTGGCATTGATATTTCTTTTGTACGATAAAAAGATGTCAATTCTCCGCCTTCAAGAATTTCTAAAAATCTTGCAATTGACGTATCATTAATAATTATATTATTAGAATTCTCTATAACCTTCAATGCTTCATAATAACGAACTAACGGTTGATAAAGTAAATCAGATGAACGATTCGCAATAATATTATCTAACGCAACATCATTAATAATGATATTTCTCACTTTAGCAATATGCTTGAGTGAATTACGTATCATTTCTCTTCTAAGAGTTTCTTTTTCAATTGAACCATTTTCTAAAGTTCCGTATTCGTTAAAGACATCTTCAAATCTAGAATCTAAAGCTTGGGTTTTTTCAATAACTGCATTCGTAAGCGTGACAGTATAAGGAACTTTATTGATATCTTTTAAAGATAAAGCGGTTGAATAGGATTTACGATAATTAAGAATTTGTAGCCAGATTGAATCGATAAGGTTTGTACCTAAAGATTTGGCTACATCACTTCTAGAAGCATAAACTTCGTCTGTAAATCGAACTGCAAGATTTGTATTTGCCATAGTTATTACCTCGACATTATTTTATAACGAAAAGATTCCTTATACAATAAGAAATTACTAATTTTTAACTAAATATTAACTACTTAATTTTCGTCATCATCGATAGCAAGAACACTCATGAACGCCTCTTGTGGCACTTCAACAGAGCCAATAGCTTTCATACGTTTCTTACCTTCTTTTTGTTTTTCAAGCAATTTACGTTTTCTCGAGATATCTCCACCATAACATTTAGCAAGAACATCTTTTCTCACTGCTTTAATATCTGCTCTAGCAATAACTTTGCCATTTATGGCAGCTTGAACCGGAACTTCAAATTGTTGTCTCGGAATGATTTCTTTTAGTTTTCTAACAACAATACTTCCACGTTCATACGCGGTTGACCTATGCACAATAATTGATAATGCATCGATTACTTCTCCATTAAGGAGGATGTCCATTTTAGCGAGCGTTCCGCTTTTATAACCGCAGTATTCATAATCAAATGAAGCATACCCTTTTGTGTAACTTTTTAATTTATCGAAAAAATTGTAAACAATTTCAGATAATGGTAATTCATATGTAATAACCATTCTAGTATCATCAAAATATTGGAGATCTTTATAGATGCCACGCCTATTTTGACATAGTTCCATAACAGGTCCAACATACTCCTTTGGAGTCATAATATCGGCTTTAACATATGGCTCTTGGATATCTTTAATTAATGTAACATCAGGAAGTTTAGAAGGATTATCAATTTCAATCATTTCACCTTTGGTGAGATATACGTGATAAATGACGCTTGGAGCGGTTAAGATTAAATCTAATCCATATTCTCTTTCCAGACGTTCTTGAACTACGTCCATGTGAAGTAATCCTAAAAAGCCACATCTAAAACCAAAGCCTAAAGCTTGTGATGTTTCGGCTTCAAAAACAAGTGAAGCATCATTTAAACATAGTTTCTCTAAAGCATCTTTCAAGTCTAAAAACTTTTTACTATCCACCGGATAAAGCCCACAATAAACCATTGGATTTATTTTACGATATCCAGGAAGTGCTTCTTTACAAGGATTATTAACTAATGTGACAGTGTCACCAGGGAATACATCTCTGATATCTTTAATTTGTGCAGCAATATAACCAACTTCACCAGCGGATAATTGGCTTGTCTTTAACTCCTTAGGAGTTCTAATGCCAACTTCGGTAACAAGATATTCTTTGCCAGAGGCCATAAGTTTAATCGAATCCCCTACTTTGACTGTTCCGTTTTTAATGTTAACTAAAATGACAACTCCACGGTATGAATCATAGAAGGAATCAAAAATTAAGGCTTGTAGAGGCGCATTTGGCTCGCCTTTTGGGGCCGGGATATATTTGACTATGGCCTCAAGTACATCGGCCACGCCTAGGCCTGTTTTTGCGCTTACATAACAGGCGTTATCGCATGGAATGCCAATTCTTTCTTCGATTTCTCTAGCAGCATTTTCTGGCATTGCACTAGGCAAATCAATTTTATTGATTACTGGCACAATCTCAAGATTATTATCAACTGCTAAATAAACATTAGCTAATGTTTGGGCTTCAACGCCTTGAGTTGCATCAACAACAAGTAAGCAACCTTCACAAGCTGCAAGTGATCTACTTACTTCATAAGTAAAATCAACATGCCCCGGAGTGTCGATAAGATTAAAAACATAATCTTCACCATTTTTCGCATGGTATTTTAAAGTGACGGCATTAAGTTTAATTGTGATGCCTCTTTCCCTTTCAAGATCCATTGAATCAAGAAATTGTTCTTTCATTTCTCTTTTAGAGATTGTTTCAGTTAACTCTAAAATTCTATCGGCTAAGGTTGATTTACCATGGTCGATATGAGCGATGATAGAGAAGTTCCTAATATGTGCCTTATCAAATTCCATACTTTAGTATTCTATAACATTATTTTAATTTAGTCTTTCCAAAATTTATTAACAATTTCTTTAACATCATTTGGAGAAGTTACTACTTTGTAGTTATCCCATTTGTTTTTAAACAAATCTCGATATGTTGAATTCATATATCGCTCATCGATAAGTAATGCTACACCTCTATCAGTTTCACTTCTAATGACTCTACCAACAGCCTGCATTACTTTATTCATTCCCGGATTTATATAACTATAGTTATAACCATTATTATCATTCTTATTAAAGAATTGCCTAATTTGCTCTCTTTCAAAACATATTTGAGGAAGCCCCACTCCAACAATGATCACACCAATAAGACGATCACTAACTAAATCGATGCCTTCGCCAAACGCTCCACCAACAACAGCTAAACCAACTGTGGTAACCTTTGGTTTATCAACAAACATTGATAAGAAATCACGTTTATCAAGTTCACTCATATCTCTTTCTTGAACAAGAAGATTAATGCTATCTAATGATAAACAGTCTTTAAGTTTTTCAAGATATTCATAGCTGGGTACATAGATAAAATAATTACCTATTTTTCCTTTTACTAATTCTTCGATATATGAAGCAACAACTTTATAAGTTGACTCTCTATCTTTATATTTGATTGATACTTTTGGAGCAATCATTAAATTGAAATTCTTCTTTGGAAAAGGCGATGGAAGCATTAATACAGGACTATTATCACTTCCACCAAGTACGTTTACATAGTAACTAATTGGTGATAATGTTGCTGAAAAAATTACTTTACTACGAACCATATCTAGCTTCTTTCTTAAAAAACTGCTTGGATCTAAACACATTAAACAAATCTTTGTGTCATCATTTGTTTTCGAAACATATATACAGAAATTCTCGTTAAAGTAATCGTATATACGACTAAATCTAATTAAATCATGCGAAAATGCAGTAAATTCATCGCTGACAAATTCACGGTAATGTTTGTTAACATCAAGAGACGCTACTAAATATGCTTCAATTGCTGCTAGCGATGTTATTGATAATGGTTCAATAATTGTATCACCTATTTCTAGTTCATCATATTCTTTGAATATATTTCCTAATCTTCTTAAAGCATTTTTAATCTTTTTATGTTCAAGGTGGCGAAAGGATGATTTAACTTTCTTAAATGATGACTCACTGATAGATGCACTATACATATTTCTACCACGTTCAACTAAGTTATGCGCCTCATCAACAAGCACAGTCATTTTAGAAGCATCTTCATCAAAATATCTTTTTAGATATACCATTGGATCAAAGAAATAGTTATAGTCGCAAATGATAATATCTACATATAGTGATAAATCTAGCGACAATTCAAATGGACACATGCCATTTTTAGCGGCAATAGATAAAATAACTTCATTAGAAAATTCATCGTATGTCTTTATTGACTTTGTCAATACTTTTTTAAGTTTTGTGTAATATTCTTTCGCATAAGGGCATTCATCTGGATTACATGCTTTTTTAGGGCAATAACAAATTTTGTCTTTCGCTGTGATAATGATATCGCTCACAACTAATCCATTTTTTCTTAATAACGAGATAGTTTGATATGCACTTTCTTTTCCAGAATTTTTTGCGGTTAAATAGAAAATTTTATCATTTACTTCATTCATAAATGATTTAGCGAATGGATATAAAGTTGAAATTGTTTTGCCAATTCCAGTTGGAGCCTCTGAGAAAAGAAGTCCACCATCTTTTGCAACGCCATAAGCATACTTTGCTAATTTGCGC
>CAVIPD010000015.1:0-7502 GCA_963644775.1 bacterium
AAATTAATACTTCTCTTTTTGAACGAATGAAATAATATCCTTTTGATCTTTTACTGCAGAGACAATAAATAATGAATCACCTGGCATAATTAATGTTTTACCATTTGGAATAATAACGCTTGGTTTGCGATAAATACATGAAATAGTGCCTGTCTTGGGGAAATTAATTTCCATAATCATTTTATTTGAAATAGCGTATAACTCTTTCACTACAATTTCGGTCATAACAATCTTATCGTTTTCAAATGACATTGTTTTAGTCAATTTTTCAAGTGATGATTCATTGACGATTGATGAGGCTAATAAATAAGTAGATGAAATAACACTATCAATACCAAGTGTCCTAAATATTTCAACATTTTTAGGATTGTTAACAATACAAATACATTTTTTAGCATTAAATATTTTTTTAGCAAGTTGGCAAGCAACAAAATTGTCTGTATCTTTATGTCCTAACGAAATAAATATATCGCAATCTTTAACATTAGCTTGCTCTAATACTTCTTTTTTATAAGGCTCGCCATAAAAAACAGGAATACGATGAATATTCGCTAATTTTTGTACAATATCTTTTTTTGAATTAATAACAATCAATTTGTTTGAATGCTTATTAAAGGTATTAATAATGTAGTCAGCTGCGTGGCTACCGTCAGCAATAACGATTTTCATTATTTATTACCTCCTCTTAAAAGTTTGAAATTATCAAGTGAAAGTTCAAATGGATAAATAGCGTGAATGTTAGACAATCCTTTCAAAAGGATTTCTAGTCCTGGATCATCTAATCTAACATAAATGTTAGGAACGTGATATAACTGACTTGCGATATTAGCAATAAATAAGTTAACATTATCATCGCCAGTAGTGATAATAACTTCTTTAGCAGATCCGATAAATGCTTCTTCTAATAAATGTAAATCAGTGACATCACCAGTAAATGTATAACCAGAGAATCTATCTGAAAGCAATTCGAACGAAGATGGATCTCGATCAACAACTAAAACGTTCTTACCTGATAAAGAATCCTTGTTTGCAATAGATGCGCCAAGTCTTCCACAGCCGATAATTAACGTTTTATTTTTTAAAATTGATGTTTTTGGCATATGATTCCTTTCCTTAATGAGATCTTAAAAATTTAATAATTGCTTCATCATAATCTTTCTTATTGTCATAACGTAAATGAGAATGACGAGCATTTTTAATTAACGTAAATGTTTTATCTTTTGTTGGACAAGATTCACACATCATACGTGCTTCGTCAGCTAATGCAAATTTATCTTGATTTCCTGAGATAACTAATAAATTAGGCGAAATAGTTTTAATAATTTTATTTGGCGCGCATTTATACGGATTAACATTATTGTATTTTTTGATTTTATGCATAATTTCTGAAATAACTGGATATACAGGTTTCTTTTCATCTTGAATATGCCTTTTATAAACTCTAAAAAATGAATAGAACATTCCGTCCGCTATAAAGGTGTTTAAATAATTAGGACAATTTGGATTAGCAAATGCTAAACATGAGGCGGTTGCACCACCACACAATCCATATAAAGCAACTTTTTTAACATTACATTTTTCATGTAAGAATTTAGCCCATTCAATCGCATCTATTGATTCATCTTTACCTAAAGTTAGTAACTTTCCTTCACTTAACCCATGCGCTCTAGGATCAATACATAAAACGTTATAGCCACCAAGCATCATGGGTTCTACATAGTAGGCACCGTATAAGCATGTTTCTGTTCTTCCAGGAATGATAATGATAGCTTTATCAAAACCAAAATCATAGTATTCGCCAACAAGTTTTATACCTAATGAAGTAATTTCAACTTCTTTAATCTTGTCTTTAACCGATTCTCTATATTTCATTCCTTGATTGAACATATCTAGATGATAATCAAATGAAGTATCAGAACAACCTCTTATAAATTTGGTTTCATCTTGTCTAGTCCATTGGGATTTGTAGAGTTTTTCAGCAATAGGAAGCGTATAGCAAACTGAAAAGACAATTCCACCAATTAGAAGAAATAAAATGATTACAACGATTAATAACACAATTTGCCAAATTTCCATATTATTTATAAGGTTTCTTTTAATTTATTAAATAATTTAATTTCAGATTCTCTGTTAGTTGATAATGGTATACCAAAATAGAAATAGGCACAAAGTCCAGGACCAATATTTGGACCGCATGACTGATCAAGTGACATTATAATCACATCCTTAGCTTTAACTTCTTTTTTAAGTTGTTCAGCAAAGATGTTTGCGCGTTTTTTTCTATTAGATTCACAAATAACGATAATTTGTTCTTCAGGTTTAACAATTGTGTTCTTTAAATATTTTAGTGAGAACTCATTGGCGCTAGCAGCACCTTTAATAACGCCCAAAGGTGTTGATTTTCCCTCATAAGTAAAGTCTGCAATTGCTTGAATTCCAACAAGAGATCCAAAAAATGCCTTTGTAGAAGATAATCTACCACTTTTTGCTAAGAAACTAAGATCATCAAGAACACCAATCTGATGTAATTCATAACGTTTTTTATTAAGCCATTTAACATTATCTTCGAATGACATTCCGTTAGTTTTATTAATACCAGCATAAATACAAAGCAATCCTGCAGCAGGTCCGTATTTTAATGTATCAACGATTTCAATCTTTCTATCTGGATAGTCTTCTAAAAGAATATCTTTAAATTGCTTATATGCATTATATGTTCCACTTAATCCAGTTGAAATGACAGGAATAATAACATCTTTTCCTTCTTTCAAAATAGGTTCAATTAAACGTGAAAATTCTTCATATGGAGCAAATGCTGTTTTTATTTTTCCAGCATTTCTTTTAATTAAAGTAAAGTATTGCTTGTTTGAATATAACTCATATTCTAAATCGCATTTATATTCGCCAGTAGGCAAATAAATAATGCCATGAAGATAGTCTTCATATAGACCATATTTTTTTCTTAAATCTTTTGCTAATCCACATGTTGAATCAATAACAATTTCGTACATAAAATCTCCTTATTCTAATTGCGATGAATATACTAAACCAATTCCCTTTATTAAATAATAAAGAGGTATAGCGATTAATGGCAAACAAATAATATATGATAACCATAGAGGTAGTCCGCAGACTCTTGAAAATAAAACGACTGTTAAAACTTCGCTTACAAGCATTATTAAATTAAACAAAGTTAATCTAAATACACATCTACTTATTACTTTAGGTCTAAATGTAATTAATGTTATAAAAATTTGGAATAATAATGAAATTGGAGAAGCAATAATAGTTGCAAGTTCATAAGAGATTGCAATCGGATACGTTCCGCCTTCTTTAAAAGCGAGTTCATATAATAAAATCGCGGCAACCAAACCAACCAAATAAGAAATGAAATTAATTAATCCACATTTAAAAATTGAACCTTGAATTAATAACGTGTCTTTAATTGGCTTGAAATGAGATGTTTTGTTATCACCCTCATAGATTGTCTGAATATAAATGCATTGATAAGGTATCTCACAAAGTTGCAAGAAATTTAAAACTTTCATCTCATATTCATACCTTGAACCGCCGATTTTAATTAGTTTTGGTAATAATGATGTTGGAAATGCTCTCAAACCACATTGATTATCTCTCATGCAACGACATGTGCATAATGCCTGAGTAAAACGAGATAAACCATTGCCTAATCTACTTTTTAAAGGTACTTTAACATCAAATTTTCTTTCGCCAATAATAGAAATATGTTTAAGTGAGATACGATCATGAATTCTTAAAATATCTTGGATTCTATGTTGGCCATCGCCATCAGCAGTAATCACATATTCAATATCTTTCATATGATCTTTAACATATGCAAATCCAATTTTTAAAGCATCGCCTTTGCCTTTATTAATTGGATAAGAAATAACTTTTGACCAATTTTGACATTCATCAAAAATATATTTGTAATCTTCCCCACTACCATCATCAATAATAAGGATTTTAAATCCATGCCCTGAAAGAGCTTTGGATAACGTAATTAAGGTTTCTTCTGGTTGATAGGACGGAAGCAATACAACTGTATTTTTGCTATCATTAGGCATGTACATACTATAACACACGTTTATTTGTTCATAAATATATTTTTATATATTAACTAGACAATACTTCGACTTATTATGAGTAAAAAACAAATAAAAAACTCGCTTTTCAGCGAGATTTTCATCACTTTGGTGACCCGTACGCGATTCGAACGCGTGAATGTATGCGTGAAAGGCATATGAGTTAAGCCACTTCTCCAACGGGCCAAGTGGCGCCTACCGAGGGGCTCGAACCCACGACCAATCGGTTAACAGCCGATTGCTCTACCACTGAGCTAGGTAGGCGTACAATAAGCGCTTGAATATATTATCACAAGCACATTATTAAAAACAATAATATTTTTTAGATTTGCTTAGCAATCTCGTCAAGTAAATCTTTGACTGTGATCAGTTTAGACATATCAACATCGTCAAAGTGAACGTTATATTCTTCTTCTAATTGAAGTAATAATTCAACGACATCAAGCGAATCTAAACCTAATTCACGAATTTTATCTTCGTCATTAATTTTATCTTTGTGAGCAGTTTCTGCTAGTTTTACTTTAATTTCTTCTATTTTGTCCATAACAAATTTTCCTTAATAGAATAATCATAACACAGTGAATAAAATAATCAATTCTTTGAACACTCTATCATTAGTCAAAGAAGTGATTAATCACTTCCCAAGCGATTAATTACTTGCTGATGTGTTACTTGATGAATAAGTAACTTCTGTTGTGGCAATTTCTTCAACCCTTGAACCAACTGTCTCACTCATTTTACCGAATGAGGCAACCATGGCAGTTAAAACAACTCCAAAGATTGCAATGGTCAAAATAATGCCAAGCAACTGTCCTTTAATTTCTGACATAAATTCTCCTTTCTAGCTATAATAGCCAATTACAATACTTCTTATTACTGCTATCTCTATTTCTTCTTTACTCATGATTATTGCTTTATAATTTTTAGCAATTTTATATTCAAAAATTTGGCCAATCATATGCGATGATTCTCCAATTTCTTTTATAGTAGCACCCGTTTCTCTTTGGACTAGTTCAATGACTTCGCTTGTGATCTCCCCTTTAGAAGAAATGATGTAACCTGCTGTTACACTTACGGAATCTAGATTTGTGTATATGAATTGTATCGACATCAAATCTCCAACTAACGCGAATAGCTGTACAAGAAATAGCATCGATAAGATAAATCCTAGTTTAGATCCCATTTATGCTAGCTCCTATTACAGCAATAACGCCAAAAGTTATCATCACAATTAAAATAGCCGAACCAATTAATGGAAAGATGCTCATATTAGTTAAAGAATTAAATTTATTTTCCGCCGCAATTTTTAACATTTGATTACGAACTTTATCAAACAGCATTTGGAATTGATGCAAATGATTTACATCGCTACCTTCATCTATCATTTGGTAGATGCATATCATTAATTGTTCAATTTGAAGTGAATTAAAATGCTTAGAAAAATCAATAAATGGTTTGATTGTTTTATCGTTATCAATATCTGAAATTAAATTTTGAATTCTTTCTAAAAGTTCGCCGTTAGCAAAATCACATAACTGAATAAAACTTTGATAAACCGTGTACCCGTTTTCAATATATGTTTTGAAAAATGGAAGCAATGACGCAAATGAGAGCAAATATTGTTTCTCTTTAGCTTTTTGAAATGATTTATAACGAGATAAATAAATGTAATCCATTAAGACAATAATAAATATGAAAAATGCAATTATGATTGGATTATTTATAAATGTATAAAAGGTAACTCCACCACCAATCAAAGCAACATTTAAAATTACAAAAATAATAATTTGTTTTTTATAATTTAGTCCATTAGATTCAATTAAGGATTTCAATTTATTCATAACTTAGTTTCTCTTCATTTATTGGTAAGGTAGTTACTTTATTTACGAATAAATGAACTGATAAGAGGAAAAACAGATAAAAAACAATTAATAAAATAATAAAAATAGTAGATGCAAGCATATTCAAATAAAAATCACTTAAAGCAAATCTCATAAATAGCAAAACGACAAATGACAATGACCATAGAATTGCAAATTCTGTTATTTTCTTTTTTGAATTTGATTCTGATTCAATCAATGTTTCCTCAATTCTTCTTGTTTCGTTTATTAAAGATTCACCCATTTTTAAAATGTTGCCACCTTGTTCTTCATATAGGCTAATTAAATTAACAAGCATCTTAAACGTGCCGAATTCAAAATATTTCGTTAAATAATCAAGCTTTTCTTTACTAGTCATATCGTTTATTTCAGACAAAATAGTTTCAAATGAACCTTTCGCATTTTTACTTGCAGCAAGAAATGCTTCATCTAATGAACCTTGAATTGATAGACTAATCAAAAATGAATTAATAAAGTTATAACAAGTATGGAGTTTGCAATTTTTTTCTAAATATAATTTGATACGTTTTCTTGCTATCAAGAAATAATATGCGCTAAAAATTATAAAAACACCTATACATGCGAAAATATTATTAATAGTTAAAAATGCAATTAATGCGATTACAGCATTGATTGTTACTACTCCTAGATCAAACTTCTTCATATTCATTCCTTTCATATATTTTTAAAAACGTATCAGTATTCTTATCGTAACGAGTGACTGATTTTATAAATCGTTGAACATGTTTATCTTTATCAATTCTTTTTTCTAAATAGATATAGTTTTGAATATTATTAACAACATCGGAATATATCTCGTTATATTTTTCTCCTCTATTAGCAAGTTGAATCATCCTAGTAATACGGTTAGGAGCCTCTAAAGCGTTAGATGCGTGAATTGTTGTAATAATTGGATGACCACTCATAACACTTAAAAGTGCATCTGCCATCTCTTTGCCTCTTGATTCAGCGATAATGAGCCAATCAGGGTTATTTCTTAAGGCATTTCGAATTAGATTTTCAAATGTGCGGCTCTCAAGACATGGCGATACTTGCCAAGTTGTTATATCAACATTGTCATTTCTAGTAGATTCAAGTTCTTGAATATTATCTATTACAATAATGTGTGCATAATCTTCTATTAATGAAATTAAATATTTTTGAAATTCGGTTTTACCTGTTCCGCTTGAACCAGATATAACTATCGATTCTTTATTATTAATAATCGATTTTAAATATTTAATAACATTGTTATTCATAAATTTTTTATCGTTATAAATGCGATTGGTTAATGATGCGATTCTAATCGAGAATGAAATAGATTTTTCATCATTGACTCTCACAATTGATTGATGAACTGCATTGATCCTATATCTACCGATTGAGACATCTAATAATGGATTAGAAAAGGAAAATTGTTTTTCTGATAGATTTGCAATTTGTCTTATAAAATCATTAACTTCATTTGAAGTAATTTCGATATTAGATTTATGTCTGCCATCTTTATTACTCATATAAA
>CAVIPD010000015.1:7512-9142 GCA_963644775.1 bacterium
ATGTGATATCGGTCACTTCATCATCTTTTAATAAAGGTGATAAAAATGAATTTTCAATGAAACTAATAACCTTGCTAGACATTTTTATGACCAATATAAAAATTACGGGCTTTTTCGTAATGATATAAATAATTAATTTCTGCTTTTAAAGAGATTCTGACGCCACGACAAATATTAGAAGTACAGTAACTATAATCATCTTCATTGAAGTAATAATATGCTGTTATATAGTTTGTAGTGTATCTAGGTAGATTTACACCTAAATATTGTTCAACATTATCTTGTAGAAGTTCCTTATCAAAATATGGATCACATGGAGTTCCATATTCATCAAATGCAACAAAGGAATTTTCTAAAACACCTTTATACATAAGTTGAAAAGTTCTATCAATTCCAGAAAAATTAATTGTTCCAAAGGAAAAGTTAAGAAAAAATGACAATATAAAGATAAAGAAAATACAATTAGTCATTATTATGTTCCACCACTGTACCAACTTCAAAATCAGGACTTGCAGATTCGCTTATAATGCAATAATCAGAATTAACACAGTTACCCATTATTCTTTTTCCATTTATTAATGCTAATGAACAAGCAAGCATTATCTTATTCATGCCTATTTGATAAATCACAAAGCCACAATTCCACGAAGAATAAAACCCATCATATCCTTTAGGCAAATAAAGGCATGTTGTTTCAACATAACCATCAAATTGAATTGATGACATTTCAAATGTTTTAGGATTTACATATTGTTTATCTTTAAAACCTAAATAATATTCATTAGCTTCATTATCATAATTAAGTTTTAAATCAATATTTGTAATAGCATTATCTATTGATAACTTTCCTAGATTAGAAAATACATTATTGTAATTGCTTATAAAAAAGCCAATCTCCTTATAAGGAAATGTAGTAAAAGACGAATAAAGTGAACTATATTTAATACGAATTTTAGAAAAATCAATTCTTTGAGTAGAATCTAATTCATAATATCCATCCATACCTTTTGTATCTATTATGTCTTTATCGTAATAATAACCGGCTTTATGCTCATAAAAAGCTGAAGCATTTGCACTTTCAAAATGTCCATTTATTTTATCGCCATAAATCTTTTCATGTGATGCATAACTAAGTTTTATTTCTCTTTGAACAATGGTCTTTCTTGTTGATGTTGAAATAATCGAAAATGATAACGTTGCATCTGAATAATATTTAGTAACATATGAAATGTTAAATTCATTTTCATATTTGGTTGACGTTAATGAAAATAATGTATCACTTGCCCCTTCTTCATTATCAAATTTAATAATGCCTATATATATTCTTGAAGCATTGCTACCTTTAAGGAAAGATGCTTTAGCATGTATTAAAGTTTCATGCTCTTTATCTAAAGAGGTGCATTCAATATAATCATAATCGCCAGCGTGATAATATCCGTTTGCATCTTTTTCATTACCAATATCAACAATTCGATATGGGCTTAGGCATAATAATGTTGTTGTTAAAAGTATTATTTTTATCATTAGAATAATTCTAAAAATTTACGTGTTGCGCCCAATCGTAGCCTATAAAATGTAGAGCGAGGATAAACCTCCATCCACCAACCACGAGGAAATGGGGCAAAATATT
>CAVIPD010000015.1:9191-14307 GCA_963644775.1 bacterium
AATATTCTCTATCCAAAATGCATTGATCTAGCAAATTAAATTCATTCAAAACAGTTTCAATATGACGAACATAGTTTTCATATAAATTTAAAATAGCCTTTTGAGATTCACTTAAATTAACCTGTCTTTTAAAATCTTTGATTCTTTGAAGTGAAAATTTGTAATTACTTGCAATAGAAAGCAAGCGCTTATGTTCTCTGCCACGTGTTTTTTTCATTAATATTCCTCCACTATTTAGTAGTCAAAAAAATAGCTACAATGCTAAAAAACTCAAAAGTATTAGATTTTATCGATTAAATTATTAATTTTTAATTTTGTCTAATATTTAGATTATAATATTTGCATGATTATTTTGGTTGGAGCATCTGCAAGCGGTAAAACAGCTACTGCTTTAGAATTGCAAAGAAAATATGGTCTTATTAAAGCCGTCACCACGACAACACGTGATATGCGCATAGGCGAAAAAGATGGCGTTGATTATTTCTTTATTTCTAGAAGTGAATTTTTGGAAAGAAATAAAAAAGGATTATTCGTTGAAAACACTTTATATAACGATCATTTTTATGGCTGCGGTATAGATCAAGTTTCAGATGATAGGATTATTGTTCTTGATCCAAACGGTGTTCAAGCATTTAGAAAACTCAATAACAATCATATAGTTATTTTCTTAATTGAATCAAATGAACATATACGCGAAGCTCGTATGCGTTCACGTGGTGATAAAGAAGATAAAATAAAAGAAAGATTAGAAAATGACATTATTGATTTTGATAAAAGAAAAATCGGCGAAACCGATTATGTCATTAACACAGACAATTTATCAATAAGTGAAACAGCAGATTTAATATATAGCAAATACAACGAGAAATTAAATTCTATAAAGTAATTCGTTAATTAAATATAAAAACACAAACTAAAATAGCAACTAAAGCTGCTATAACCAATAGACTAATTAACACAAACAAAAATATAAAGCGATCAGTTTTGTTTTTTAATGAAAATTTAGGCTCATTATCTGGCCTTTTTTGCATCTCTTTATTTTTGCCGTAGTTAAGCATTATTTCTTTTTCCTCATTACTTTGACTAAAACCTTATCAACAGTAAATTCTTCAATCGATAATACTTCAAAGCGAAGATTTTCGTAAGAAATTTTATCGCCTTTTTTAGCAAATCTTTCAAGTTTATCTAATATAAAACCATTAACTGTTTCATAATCAGCGTCAATTGGCATATCAACATCTATAAGAGCAAATAAATCATCAATATTCATCGATCCATCAACTTCATAAACATTGCGTTTAATCTTTTTATATGGTTCGTTAATAACATCCATCTCATCCCACATATCACCAACAAGTTCTTCAAGAATATCTTCCATAGTTAATAGGCCATCAGTTCCGCCATATTCATCTTTAACAATAACAATGTGGTTTTTAGTTTCTTTCATCTTTTCTAAGATTTCACTAACACCCATTGAACCAGGAACATAATATGCATTGACGAGTAAATCCTCTAATTTAAATTGTTCATTAGCAAGTATTTTGCGCATTAAAACCTTTATCGGAAGAATACCAATAATATTATCGGTTGTGCCTTTATAAACTGGGATGCGTGAATGAATAAAAATCTTATCATTTTCTAAAATCTTATTAATATCATCATCAATATCTAAACAATTCATCTCAACACGAGGAGTCATAATTTCATGAGCTTCAGTGTCTTTAAATTCAATTGCATTTGAAATAAGTTCACCTTGATCTTCATCAATAACGCCTTCATCTTCAATTGTTTCAACAATTTCTTGAAGTTCATCGTTTGAAATAACTTCTTCTTTCTTGTTATGAATAAATGGATATGCAAAGAATTTGCCAATCCAACGTGAAACAAAAACGATAGGAAGGAAAATTGTTTTTAACACTGCAACTGGATAAGCAAGAATAAGTGATAATTTATATGAGAATGCTCTACCTATTACCTTAGGTAATATTTCACCGAAAATAAGAAGTATTATAAGCATAACAATTGACATAATTGTTTGAGCAATATTTGGATTAAATGAAAATCGTTTAGATATTTCGAGAATCAAAACAGTTGATAATGATGTAGCTGCAATATTAACAAGGTTATTACTAAACAATGCAGTAGTTAATGTATCATTATAATTTTCAGCGAATTTAAGTGCATATTTAGCAGTTCTGGATTTTTTATCTTTCACTAACTTCTTTAATCGAAGTTGATTTACTGTAGCATAAACAATATCGAACATTGAAAAAATTGCAGATAAAATTATAAGCACAATAATTGCGATTATTAAACCTATAACTAACGCCGTATTCATTGCTTTGATTTCCTTTCAATTGGTTCAGCAATCTTACCAACAAGTTCTTCTAAAACATCCTCCATGGTAATTAAGCCAATGACACGATTTTCGTTTTTAACAATAGCGATATGTGTATGATTCTTTTTAAAACCATCAATCATTTCGTCCATCTTGATTTTTGTGGAGACATAATAAGGTTTCTGTAAAACAGAAGAAATATTTAAATTAGGATTTTTTAAATATGATTTAACATATTTTTTTACATGTAAAATTCCGACTATTTTATCAATAGATCCATAACAAACAGGAATACGTGAATATTTAGTAGAAAGAATAAGTTCATTAAGTTTATCATTTGATAAATCTTTCATATCAATAACAAACATCTTTTCACGTTTAGTTAAAACTTCTTTAACTGATGTATCTGTGAATTCGAGTGAATTATAAATAATATCAGATTCGTTATCTTCGATAATGCCTTTTTCTTCAATATCGTCAACAATATTGGTGAAATCTTCCTCGGTTAATGTCGGTAATTTATCTGTTTTAAAAATCTTATTCACTAAATTCGTTAAAAAACTGAAGAAAATAATTAATGGATAAAGTAAATAATAGAAAAATGTTGCAATATAAACATTATTTGCAGCAACTTTATCAGGAATTGCCCTAGCAATCATTTTCGGCACCATATCACAGAAGATATAGACAATAATTGTCATTGTTGCTGTAGATATAAGTGAAATCCATGTTTCACCAATACCGGAGCTTTTGAGTATTTGAAAAAATAAAGTTGCAGATATCGTAGAAATAATAACAGAATTAAGATTATAGCCTACAAGAGATAAAATAAGCGTTTTATCAAAATGTTCATGAAATTTTAAAATACGCTTAGCGGTTTTATTACCGTCATCAGCTTTAACTTTTAATTTAAATTGATTGATGCATGCAAATGCAGTTTCTGTTGATGAGAAGAATGCACTGAGAATAACTAAAAGAATGATTATGACAATATATAGCCACGACAGACCATCCATTAAACGTTATCCTCCTAATAATCAATGATTTTATCATAACTAAAAAAATAATAAAGAATATATAAAAAAGGTAGACGTTAGTCTACCTAATTTATAATAGAAGCTAATTAATCTTCGTTAGAAGAACTGGAATCAATTATTTCTCGAATCCAATCTTTTTGTTCAATATCAGATTGTTTTAAGCCATCTACTGCCATTACATCTGCAATAAGTTGTTTAGCTCTACGTAAACTGAGTTCTGATTTAACTTTAAAGACAAGTGGAATTTCTTTATATATTTCTTTACTACTTGCATCAGAAATAGGAAGTGTTGTATCAGCATATTTCTTTGGATCAAGAGCGAAATATAATTTTAAGCTATTACCCGCGATTGTCATCTTGACGTAAGTTTTTGTGTGAAGTCTAAATGTATCACCAGAATTTGAGACTCTTGAATGAACTCCATAAGCCATAATTTCACTCTTAAGTTCATTAAAGTGTGATTTCATTTCAGGAGCCATTGATTTAATTCTTTCTGTAAATGGAATACGGATAATTTTTTGTTTTGGAAGTTCAATTTCAGGAACAGCTGCTGGTTCTGGTTCAACCATTGGCGCAGCAACTGGTTCAGGTTTAACTTCTTCCTTAATTGGTTCTTTGACAGGTTCTGGTTTATCCTCTTCAATTTTTGATTGTTCAACAGGTTTAAAAACGACTTTGTCTAATTCTTCTTTAACAATTTGTCTAACATAAGCAAGAATACGATTCATAACTTCATCGTTAGCAATCTTAGAAAGTTCATCGTGAACAATTTCTCTGATTTCATTTCCGTGACCAGTTGGAAGTTCACCATGGAGAATTTCCTTGATATCATCGTTTAGACGAGCTTCTTTAACTTCTTTACGAATTAATTCACGAATTTCTTCTTCACTAAGTGAAGGTGCAGCAGGTTCCGAGATTGAAGAAGAGGCAACCTTAGTCTCTTTAACTTTAGATTCATCTTCCTCTTCCTTAGAATTTGGAACGCTTTGAGCCGAACCATTACCAAAGAATTGTTGGAAAATGAATGGTTGAGCAGGTGTAGATTGAGCAACACTTGAAGTGGCTTGAGGCTCAGCAGAAACTTCGTGTTCTGATTTTTCTTCTTCAGATGTTTGTTCTGCTACTGGTTTTTCATCAACAACTGGTTCTTCAAGAATTTTTAAGACGTCTGCACTTGACGCAACAGCTTCTGCTTTGACTTCATCATCAAGAGATTGCCCCGCTTCTTTAGTGGCATAGAAACCTTTTGATGTACATAAATCAACAACGTTTTCAGCAAATAAGAAGATTGCGCCTAAACCAAGTAAGCCAAGAGATGCAAAACCAAAAATGGTCATTATCATTAAATCACTGTTTGATAGTAAGTTGATATAATTTTCAATAAGTGATTCACCACCATGTGTTTTACCGCCATCAAAAATATACATATCAAATGTATCTAATACTAAGATGTCGAGTAAAACAAAGACAGCAACATAAGCAAAGAAGCCAACAATCATTGGAGCGATTGAATGAACCTTGCGAGCTGCTACTGTAACAATAAACCAAACAACCCACATTAATGTTAAGAAAACGAATGAAATAAATGAAATAATCACTCTAAAATTTTGAAATGTAAAGATGTCTGGGAACGAACAAACTACAGAATAAAACGCTTTATCAACCCATAGGTATCCTGCGCTGTTCATAGCTTGAACAATAAGAGGTCCTGCAATAAATAAACCATACGCCAATACTAAGC
>CAVIPD010000016.1:0-1686 GCA_963644775.1 bacterium
AATTATCAGTATGGCCAAAATATAATGTTTACTGTGCTGATAAAAAGTATCAAGAAATCGCTCAACTTCTTGGCTTAAAAGCATCTACTCCAGAAGAAGGCGTCAAGTCACTTGCTAAAGCTTGTGATGATTTAGGCAAAGAAATTGGCTTAGACATGACGTTTAATGGCTGTGGTATTGATGAAAAAGAATGGAATGAACATGTTGAACATATTGCCTATCTTGCATATGAAGATCAATGCTCACCTGCAAATCCTCGTGTTCCACTTGTTGAGGACATGATTGAAATTCTTAAAAAAGCTTATAAAGGTTATAAGGAATAATATTAGCTCGGTTTATCCGAGCTTTTCTTTATCGAATTTGGTGTTAAAATATATTTAAAGAAAGGAAGTGGAAATATGAATTTGTTTCTACCTAACCTTATCTTCCGCGACTATGTCGCGTTAATATAAAAGCTGGCTTTAATGCCAGCTTTCCTTTTTGAATTAATCACGCTTCAGGAGGAATAATGAAGAATTTAAATATACCTTCTTTAGATAATTCAGAAATTGTTTTATCTTCATCATCCACAATCTTTAAAGCAGGAGTGCCCTTTAAATCAATCAAAGATTTGTATCCCGATTCTTCAATCGAACCTAAGAAATTAAGCGATATTTCCTTGGTTTCTGCGTTGAAATTAAATGTGTTATCAATGTCTAAGGCTCTATCAATTAGGTTGAATATACGTTGAGCAAATTCACCATTAACTGTTTCAGTTCCATAATAGAGTTCGTCGACTTTTAATTTAAATGTGGTGTTATATGATTCACTATCGAAATTAGTGAATTTTGCATTAACACATATATTTGTGTCATAACCATTAATTGAAACAGTAATAACTAATCTGATTGAGTCACTAAATAAATTTGAATAAATATTAGTGACAGTCATTGGAACAAATCTAACTGTTCCATCGCTTTTAATATCTTGTAAGATGAAACTTTCACCAATTGAGTCTGATGACATTAATGTTTCATTCAATTTAGTTTCACTAATTTCTCCGATTAAATAGTTATTGATATCAGTTGGATTTATTTGCTCTTTTAATTGTACATTTAAGGTTTTATTAGGGATGCAAATATGGTTTGGAGTAGGAGTATAACACCAAATTCCATTGTATGTTTCTAAATCACTAATCCCGTAAGGAAGTAAGTCCATACCTGAAATAGCGTTTTTAATTTCGCTTGTTGCATGGTCATAACCATTGAGCATGAAATTATACATATCAGCAAATGCTGAGAATGTATTATTTTCAGCGTAAACAGCATTAATAATGTTGATTGTTCTTTGTTTTAGTTCATCCCAATTAACATCATTTTTCTTGCTATTATCAATAAAGTTATCATTTAATGCAAACGTTTCTAAATTAACTGTTGCATTAAAACCTTCCTTTTTAAACTTTATATCAATTGACTTACTATCGAAAAACATTTTTATGACTGAATCATATAATTCATTATCGATACTAATTTTTGATGTTATATCTTCATTAAATGCGGATTTCGGATAATAAATAGTTTTGTTCTTCATATCCGATTTAAACGAGAAACCAAAATTCGAGAATAGACTGACGATTAAATCATCTGAGAGTAAATCTGGAGCAAATTGATTAATTAAGCTATCTAATCCTGGGACACGACCTAATTT
>CAVIPD010000016.1:1696-2239 GCA_963644775.1 bacterium
TTCTAAATAAGTTCCATCTAAATATTCTGTAACAATATAAATTCTAGTTTTAAAAAAATTTTTTAAATTGATATCAAAGACAAATGAATATTCTTTGTCGCTTGTTTCTAATGATAAACCTGTCACCATTTCTTTTAATAAGGTATTGTCTTTAGTTATATTTTCTAAAGCAATTGAAAGGGATTTGTTAAATTGGTCTTTTGTAATAGAAAAGTTTAATTTCCCTTCATTTTCTACAACATTATCAATAGCGTTAAAAGTGGTTTCTTTAAACATTTCATCAATTTTAAAATTTGTTGTATCTAATACTTCTGCTCTTTTTGAATCATATAAACATCCAAAAAGTAGCCCAACTGGGACAATAATTAATGCAGTGACTATTCCAAGAGTAATCCAAAGACCTTTGTGATGTTTTTTCTTTTTAGATTTGTCTTTGTTTTTCGATTCATTTAAATTATTAGGTTTTAAATCTAAATTTGGATCCATAAAAATCTCTCTTCTTTATAACATTATATTAAGATATTAATCATTTTTATGCTAAAC
>CAVIPD010000017.1:0-2155 GCA_963644775.1 bacterium
ATTGTTAATAGCATTCTTGCTGTTGTTTCAATTATTTTAACTATTTTAAACATTGTTAATAACAATTTGTTCATGACTATTTCAACAAGTGTTTTAATTTTTATTTGTTTGTTGTGTATCTTTATTGTTAGAAAATTCAAAGCATTTATTGTTTCAGATATTTTGTTTTGTTTAGCAATTGGATTGTTGTTTACCTATTATGCATTATCAGGTGAAAATCAAGGATTCGCTATATTATGGATAATCCTTGTCCCTACAGTTGGAATGCTACTTGTTTCCCTAAGAATGGGTTTAGTTATATCTACATATTTCTTAATACTTTTATTAGTAATGTTTTATACACCTATCAAAGACATGATTCCTGGAAAAGAAGCATATGATGCAACATTCATGATTAGATTTCCTGTTTTATATGTTGCTTCATTTGCTACTTCTTTCGTTTTAGCGGCTCAAAAAACATATTATTCAAATAAATCGCAATATAATTCATTATATGATCCAATGACTGACATTAAGAATCGACGTTATTTTAATGACACATTATCAAGATATGAATGTGGTGATTTAAAAGTTAGTCCTGATTTAACTGTTATTTCATTAGACTTAAATAATCTTAAAGAAATCAATGACAAATTTGGTCATTTCCTTGGCGATGAGGCTATTATCGCTTTAGCGAACATACTGAAACAGGTTTTTAAAGATATCCCTTGTGATTTATATAGAACAGGTGGAGATGAATTCGTTGCCGTCTTCATTGATAAAGAAAATAAGGTTGATGAATATATTGATTTAATTCAAGAAAAGACCCACAGTTCACATCATCAAAATTACACTTTATCTGTATCTAATGGATATGTGAAAAGTAAAGACTATTCTAGTTATAGCTTCAAAGACCTAGTTAATATATCTGAGAAGTTTATGTACATGAATAAAGAAGAATATTATAGAAACAATAACATCGTTAGATATCGTGGTACGATTGAATGATTTATAAAATATCAAATAGAAACTATCTACTTTACTAATTAGCGAAATAAATTAAATAAAATTTCTCATAATTCAATCAACACTTACAAATTCATATATTATGATCAATAGATTCGATGGCAAGTGAAGCTCAATCAGTCAATTTTTATTTATTATGATGATCTATACGCACTCTTCTCGCATGAGCTTCTCTTTGTTCAGGAGTAGATATATATTTAGACAATATTTGATAAATCGAATCTACCTGACTCGATAGAATAATAACTTCTTTAATATTTTTGTAATAACGTAAAAATGATTTTGATGTATAGACATTATTAGATGATATTTTTCCACCTTCATGTCTATCCAGGATAACAACGTTATGAACTTCAAACTTATCATGAAAAACTTTTTTAAGTGTTCTAACATGTAAATCATTTTGAAGCACTGGATTATATATAGAGTTTTTCACTCTTCCATAACTTAATACTTGAGTCCAATATTTAGAAGATGAATCACCGTACAAATAGCCTCCAAGATTTTTGATTTCAATGCAAAATATTCCTTTTTGAGTAATTAAAACAGAGTCAATTTCTGTATATCTACCGTTTGAAGTTGGAATCAAAAGATTTCTTATTATTTTATGATAATCAGAGATGCAATTAATAGATTGATTAACATGTTCTTCTCCGCGTTTTCCTTTTGCTTCTGGTGTATTTCTTTTATAAGCAAAAATGAATAAGAATATAATTAGAGGCAATATTAAAAAAATAAAGATTAGGATGATTACGACATATGTTTCTGCAGTTGAATCTAAAATCATATTAATATTATCTTTAATTAATAAAAGAAAGGAAGCAAATATTATCTTCTTTAATAACTATTTGCTTCCATAAACTCTTTATTTTTTAATTATTAATCGAGTGCAATATCGCTTGTTTTTGTTGGAATATCAAACGTAGTGATAGACCAATCGAATTTAATTGATAAATCAAAACCAAATTTAACTTGTTTTGCACCATTCATAACATAAAAACCCTTGTTTACTAAATCAATGCTTTTTAATTTACCATCACTATTGATTGTAACCTTGAAATTAAGTCTTTTAGCATTAAAATTTGAATTAATATCATAAACATCTATTAACTTGGTTAAATCGGCGTCTAATCTAATAGAATCATTATAT
>CAVIPD010000017.1:2189-7952 GCA_963644775.1 bacterium
CTTTGATAGCTCCACCAGTTAAACCATATTTAACAACCGTATTGCCTTCGCTGTCAGTTGATTTACGACCAATCTTAATATATTCGGTTGAGAAGAATTTTTCTGGTAGAAGCATATAATATGAATCAATTGCATCATTTGTGTAACCTTCAAGTTTTGTATATATATTTGATAATGGCCATGCTCTATCGACGCAGTCATAAACAGAACCATCGCTAAGTTTTGCTCTATATCGTTCATAGTCTTCGATTTCGTCAGGATATTGATCACTATTTTTATAGTCGCTATCAAGTTCGAGTCTATTGTTGAAATAAACAACACCATTTTGAACTTTTCTGCGTGCTTTTCCGGCAGATGTAGAGTTAACAGCAAGACCTAACGGATTTGATTTTGATATGCCATGATCGACAGCAGTTTTAAGTTTATAGTCATAATAACTGACTTCTGAATTTTTGGATAAAACTAATGCATTTTTTCCTTTATTCACTAAATCCTTGAGTTCACTTTCGCCAGTAACGATATTGTTAAATGTTGGAAGTATAATTGAAACTCCACTTCCAATGTGAACATATGTTTGTGTGTATGACAATTCAACTGAGAAATCATCATAGCTAACAGTGAAACCGAAATAAAATGATTTGATGTGCTCGTCTTGGATATCAACAGTCGATGTTAATTTAACAGCTACTCCCCATTTTGATTCAGTAATAGACGAAATAGCATCAACAATCTTATTACAATCAATAAAACTAATCACATTATTAATCGATTCCTTGGCGCATGTTGGCTTAATATCAATTTCATATTTGCCATCTTTATATTTAACATCTTCAAGCTTATCGCTATCCAAATAGTTTAATAATTTACCAAATGTTTTACTTTCAAAGTTATAAGTTGATGAAACAATCTCTGAATCTGTAATAGAAAAATCTCCATCATTTTCATTTATTTTTATATATGTTGTTCCTTTATTGTAGGTGTAGGTTGTACTATCGATTAAAAGTAATCCACTTGTGCTTCTTTTTTGTAAATATGTTGTTTCGCCATTATCGGCATTGAAGTAAGTGGTTCCACTAATTGTGGCAGGAGACCAGTTAACCGCTCCTGAATATTTTAATCTAGCGCTCAATTCAAAATTATATTGAAATTGATTTGATGTTGTGGCCTCTTTACGAGCTCTATGGAATACTTCAGCAGCATTACTTTGTTGCTGAGTTATCGGATCAGAATTAGATGCTCCACCACATCCTGATAATAGAAAAGGAATAATGACTAATAATAATTTTTTCATAATTTAATGATTTGCCTCCTAAACATGTTAAAGCAATGATTTAGCTTTTATACGGATTTAATACATCTTTTGTTGAATTTCATAATTATATTTTTCAATTCGTTCTTCTTGTTTTGATTTAATGATTAAATATAAAATGCCTGGAAGAATAAACAAAAGGAATAAGATAAAGCAACATCCTCCATCGACAGGTTCATAATGTTTCTTTTCATCTTTTAGATAGAAGTATTTAGTTTCTAACACTGCAAGAACATTATAGTTTTCCATATCTTTGTCTCTCACTAATATATGGGAAGTGCATCTTCAGTGTGTTTCCATCCAAAATAATTAGTGTATTCAGATATATCACCACGGATAAACTATGCTTCGATATCCATCGTTTTTTTAATTAATTTTTGTAACAGCTTTTGATGTTAAATTTAATTGATAGAAATGAGCATTTCCTGTCGCTATTTTTGGAATATAGTTTAAAAAATACAAATTATCTGATGAAGTTATTGCAAACGAAGTGCCATAGTATGTTGAATCATATCCAAGCACTAGTTCTTGAGTACCTTCAACGGTTGAGGATTTACTGACTTTATAGAATCCAGAAGTATCACCACCATCGTATATATAGTAATAAATATATTCACCATAAATGATTATTTCACTTGGACACAATAATTTTTTTGTAAAGATTGTTGTACCTGCATCCAAAGAAGCAAAATCAGTTCTATATATAATATTGTTTATTGAACCATTATATATATAATAAATGTTTTCTCCTTCAAAAATGAATTGCTTAACGTTCTTAATATTCTTACTTAAATTAGTTGATGTTAAACCTTCTGAAGAAGCGGTAATACCTGATAAAGCAATATATTCAATATTGCCGTTATCTTGACCAGTACCACAGTTAATGAAATAGAGCTTATCGTCTTTGATTGTTAAATTTTTAGCTCCGTTAATTTCGGAGAATTTAACATATTCAGTTCCATCTAGTTTCATTCTACATAAACCGCCAGCGGTTCCGGCCCAGTTATAGTGTGTTGCGTAAATATATGTGCCGTCTGATATCATATTTCTAACATCGTTAGAATTAATTTTAGAAGCTTCTAAACCAACCTTAAGATCAACACAATATAAATCGTTGTTTGTTACTCTAGTAACTTGGTTGAAGTAAAGTTTATCTCCATAGATGAAGAAGTCTACAACTTTGTTTGTTGTTAATCGAGTATTTGTCTTTGATGTTTCGTTATATACATATAATGTTTTACCAGCATACATATTTAAGTAGTAGACATTATTACCATAAGCTACTGTTTTGCCACCAGTATTTAAAGGTGTTGTTTCAGGAATAACAAAGCCATCTAATAAATCTTCTTTGGCATTTGTAGAAACTGTGTATCTATATAAATGTAAATCGCTTGTATCGATATAGACTAATGAGTCATTTGATTCTACATCAAAACCGTTAATGCTATCGGTAGCAATTAATTGAGTTTTCTCTTTTGTTGATAAATCGATTGACCAAATGCCATAATTTGATGCATCGATTTTTCCAAATAAATCGGTGTAGTTATAATATAACTTATTATTTTTAACAATAAGGAATTCGCCGGCAGCGTTAGTTAATTTTGTTGCAGATGTTGATGATGTAGATAAATCAACATAACCAATATAATAATTAACGGACTCGTTGACTGTGCAATAAAGAATGCTACCACTAATTGTGAATTCATGAACTTTTTCACTTAAGACAACAGATGTTGCTAATGAACTTAAATTCATCTTATAAACATGATTTTCATCATTGCCGTTCGTGAAGAATAAA
This sequence comes from bacterium, assembly GCA_963644775.1. Taxonomy (GTDB): domain Bacteria; phylum Bacillota_I; class Bacilli_A; order RFN20; family CAG-826; genus Fiminaster. Next base: position 5,297 of record CAVIPD010000017.1, read on the forward strand.
TAATCACCGTAAACAGCAAGATTATCAGTCTTACCTTCAAAAACTTTTGTAACAACTGGTTCTTCTTCACCATTAGTTGCATCTACTTTATAGATACCTGATTTAGATGCAGTAAGAGAATTACTTGAATAATAGTAAATTGAATCACTATATTTAATAAAGTCATCAATATTGCTATCAGTATAGATAACATTAGATTCTCCACTGACAACTTCTTTAACTGCATTTTGGAATGTTGATCCAGCAATAAATAATGCACTTGAAGAATTGTATTTGTTGAATTCCTTTGGAGTAGAATAATCAATTCTAGTTAATGCATCTTCAGAATCTAAGGCATATAAATATCTATTATCTAATCCATTAGCAAAATAGACATTACCATCATCTGAAACAAACACAGGCATATCTGTCTTTTCTGCTTTAATTGTTAATGTGGCAGTAAATGTTTGTTTATTGAAATTTTTGTTTACCAATTCAACTGAATAAGAATAAACGCCAACATCAATCGCAGATGTAACAACATTATTTTCAGAATCTTTAACAACTTGAGTTTTTGTGGTCCCTTCTGGAACAACGCCGACTAATTGAACATCGTTAATGTGATCTAATCCATCATATGTAACAGATACATTTTCAAATGTTAGTCCACTGAAATCTTTACGAGAAATTGTTAAAGTAGCTTTCAATGTTTTTGTTATATATCCTTCTTTTGATAATGTTGCCGCAGCGTTATAAACGCCAGCATCAGTGTATGATTCTCTACCAACATAATAAATTGATGTTCCTACTGGCACACCACTCACTTCATTAAGAATGTGAGAACTGCCATCATATGTGACCGTCTTGCTTTCAAATACTGCATCAGTAAATTCTTTTTGAACTGGTTCAGAAGATGAACTACTTGATGAAGAAGAACTCGAGGAACTGCTACTTGAGGAACTACTTGATGAAGAAGAACTTGATGAACTGCTCGAAGAAGAACTTGATGAACTGCTCGAAGAAGAACTTGATGAAGAACTTGATGAAGAACTTGATGTTATAGATTGACTACTATTGGTTGATGATGTGGATGTGCTCGACTCGCTAGTTGTTGTTGAACTAGATGAAGAGCTTATTGATGAACTCGTAGAAGAATCATTGTTTCCACAACCTGCAAGCAATAATGGCATTATTAACGGAATTAATACAATACTTTTTTTCATTTGTTTGCCTCCTTAAAAAGCATCTTCGTAATCAGTATGAATATTATGAATTAATATAAATGGGAATGATATGCCTCCTAATGCCGCTGATAAAGTGATAGCAAATAATAAGGCAAATACTCCAACTAAAAAACCAAGTATAGCAAATAGTATTTTCATGGAGATTAACCACACAAAACCATCTAAATCCCAACTAAATATGAGTCCTGGAAATTTAATAGATAGTCCTGCACACCATACAAATACATCGCCGATATATGAACCTGAAAGAATGCAATAAAGCATTGCAAACATTCCATAACCAATTAAAACACTATATAGAACGCCAAGAGCTGGATGAACGTATTGTGTATTGCAAAGGAAGATTGCAAGCGCAACACCAAGACCAATTACTCCAGCAGCTATTCCCCATCCAAAACATTTCTTTTTACTAGACGAAGTCTTCGCAATTTTAGCTATATGTGCAGCTTCCGTTCTTTCTTTTTTTACTTCTTCTAAACAGTGATTGTGGTAATAGGTCTGACCAACACTGACAGTTCTAGTGTGTCTTCCATGCCTTTCCTTTCTGGTTGAATCTTCTGAAACTAATTCATCTTCAGGAATATCTTTACCGCATCTAGCACACACATGTGCTTCATTTTGATGAATAACAATAGTCTTAGTAACAACTTCGGTTGGAGTTGGAGCCACTATTGGTTTTTCAACAACTTCTTCTTTTATCTCTTCCTCTTCATCATTTAATAAATATTCGAAAGAACAATTAAAAAATTTTGATAATTCTTTAATACTAGCAATATCAGGTTCGTTTAAATCGCTCTCCCATTTACTAACTGTTTGAAAGGAAACGTTCATTTTGTTCGCTAAATCTTTTTGAGTTAATCCAGCATCATTTCTTAATTTCTTTATCTTTTGTCCGAAAGTCATCTTTCATTACCTCCACGCTAATAATTTCTACTTTTGTGCGAATAAAGTAAATAACTTATTCGGCGTATAATTCGCTTTTTAGTTGAATAAGCGTTATTTTGTCTAATTTTAATATAAAGTAGTCGGCATTATATATATATATATATCGATTAGTGTTATTTATAATATATCACAATTAAAGATGATTTTTTAGATAATTATAATATTCGTTTACTAATGTTCTATATTCGTAATCTTTTAGCATTTTATATGGAACTCTTTTAATATTAATCTTTTTATATTTACCTGTAATAAGTGATCTATACTCTTGTTGCAAATACGCATCTATCTTTTTTAATGTGTCTATAGTAGTTATGATTGGAAAATACCATAACGCCCAGCATATATCTCCAAAAGATTGAGAAAAGAATTTGTTATTGAATTTTGCAATAGTTTTTCTTAATGCATCTTGAGGGGGCAACTCATTTAATTTAATAAGTCTTTTTTGTTTATTCACATATCTTTTTACTTTCGCTTTCATCTTTCTAAAG
>CAVIPD010000018.1:0-18196 GCA_963644775.1 bacterium
GTCTAAATCCTTCATGTTGCGATCTCTTAGAGCGTTAAACATATCCTCTTCTGACATAGGTTTATAGAAGTATCTACCTTGGACGTAAGAGTCATTTCCGTTATAAACAATTGCGTCAGAAACCATACGATTTGAGACACCAACGAAGCTAACATTTATGCCAATTTTAAGTGATTCTTCCCACAATGCCATGAGTTTTTTATTAACATCTTCTTCGGTGATTTTTTCAACCATAAATCTAGAGAATTTAACAGCGTCAAAACCAATATCTTTAAGCTCTTGGAATGATATGGCTTCGCCTGTAAAGTGGTCGCATAATAATGACGCACCAACATCTTTAACAACACCGAGAATGTGCTTATATTCATTCTTATGTTCAGCAATATCTTTCTCATCAACTTCCATAATTAAGAATTTCTTTGGAAGTGAGTGTTTGGCGATAATATCACTTAGTTTAATAGCAAAGCCCTCATCTTCGAAGAAAGCATAATCAGTATTAATTGATAAATGAGATAATCCTGCAGTTAAGAAGAATGTATATCCATAACGTGTGATTAAATCATCTAGATAATCAAGGATGGAGTATGAAATGGAACGTGTATAACCGTTTTTCTCAGCGATTTCAATGGCCTTACCAGTATTAATAGGTTGACCAGTAGTTTTGTCCTCTAAACGGAGTAACAATTCTGCACCTATAATCAAACGATTAGAGTTCTTAACAATTGGTTGGAAGTGAACTTTAAAGAGTTTTTCTTCGAAGGCGTTAACAATAACTTCGAATAAGTAGCCATCTTTAGAGGCACTACGTTTATATCCACTATCGATAAAGAGAATTTCATTAACTGGTAATGATTTAGATGAAGCAAGCGTTTCTTCACAAACTTCGATAATCTTTTCAATTTTATCTTCTGGACCATATGTTTTGGAAATATAAATAAGATCAAATCTAACATCAACATCATTAACATTAATCTCAATATTTCCATCAGGAATTAATTCCACAATAGCAAGAGTTTCTTTTTCATCTGCATTAGGAAGAATAATTGCTAATGTATCCTTATCATAATAATACATTTCAAAAGAATGATTATATAACTCGGATAGGCCTTCATTAAATTGTCTTAATGCTTCTGCAAAGCCAGTTGCGCCGATTTGATCGATAATTGTGTAAATATTTTTAATCTTTAAAAACAAGAGTGAACCTCTTACACCGTAAGACAATTGTTTAAGCAAAGATTCTTTAAATGAATAAAATGTCGCAAGCATTGTTTCATCATCATAGCGCTCATGCGTACGACCATCTAATGATGGTTTAAGTAAGATATGATGTGTTGTGTCTTCTTTATTATCCATAACAACAAGCATTTCAAGCGATTGTCCTGCTAATTCTTTAACAACACGTTTGCCTTTAATGGCAGGACAGTTTCTACATGGTGAATCTAAGTTAAATAATGTTTTGTAACAATATTCACCAATATTAATGCTTGGTAAAAGAGACTTGAAAGCGTCGCTAGCGTATACAAGCTTTAAAGTTTCTTTATCAACACCATAAATATATTCACCACTAACCTTAATTAATTGATTGAAACGTTTTTCATATAAATATGACATACGTCTAGATTCAACTTCTTTAAAGTAGTTACCAATTAAATTACACGCTACAATCAAGTTTTCTTTCATAAATGCGTCATATGAAAGTTCCACTGATTTATTTAAGAAATAGATAGTCCCGACCGGGAATCCATTAATGCGAATAACATAAAACATACCTGAAGCAATTCGATATTCATCAATGAATCTAGCGAAGTTGTCATTTATGTGTTTTCTAGATGAGAAGTAATAACTTCCATCTTTGTCTGTAACTTCTGATAACGCTTGAATGAAATATTTATTTAATTGAGCATTCGGTTTAAAGAAATAGGTATTATCTTTACTTGTAAAATAAGAATTATAGAAACCATTACGATCTCTATCATAATTAATAAATCCAGCGTTAGAGAATCCATAATAGTTTGATATATTCTTAATCGATCCAAAAATCTTTTTAATATTTTCTTCATGTTTATTTGGGGATGGATCCACTGCCGATATCTCTTCAAGTAAACGCGAAATGTTATTCATATTTAAACTTGAGATAAGCATCTTATGATTTTCTTCATGTTTTCTTTCCGGAAGATAAATATGAAGTGGTTTCTTAATGCCTCTAGCGGTAATTAAATCATTAACGATATTATCAAATGAAGAATATGGATAAATAACAAGTGACATACAAGCATTAATAACGCTTCTACCACGTGTTGTTTTTCTAATTAAAGATATATTCTTTGCTAAGAATTCTAGTTCTTCTTTTAATTGGGACAAACTATCAAAAGCGGGAATATATACTAAATATCCACTCTTATCAGCTTTTTTAGCAATCAATAGATGGTCATAACCAAGATATTTCTTAATTGATTCTAAAATGAAGAAATCATCTTCTTGAGGAATCTCATCATTATTTAAATCATATGAAATATCAAGCAAACCATTTCTGAATGCTTCTCGAGAAAGTATCAAGTCTTTAATATGGGCGAGTAATGATTCTTCGCTTACTAATGTTTTTGTTTCATCAAGATATTCAAGTCCTATTGAATCATCATTTAAGACTTTTGAAATAATGACACGTCCATCAATGTTTTTGGAAATATCTTTAAATAAAACATTTAGTTCTTCGAGTTCATCAAATCCATTCGTGGAACAATATTCAAAGTCTTTATCAAAGTTCACTAATGTTTTGAAATTACGTTTGCTAACTAAATATGCTTCTTTGTATATGTATTTATAAATGCATACTAGGAAGTAAACTGTAAATGATACAGTTCCTATTAATAAAGCTAGTGTTAATCCGTATATTAAGTACAAGACAAAATCCTGCTCAAGCAAAAATGTTGCTAAAATCATAAAAATTAGTAACACAAAGAATGTTAAATATAAAAGAGCAAGAATAATAACTCTATATTTTAAATATGAGTCTAATGTTGAAATATTTTTCTTATTCATTAATTATGCCCCCTTGTAGACGATTAACATCTTTACGTGAAATTTCGTTTATAAAGGCCAAAACAACTTTACCTATGACGTTATATAATTCAAGAGATAACAAGTAATTTTCTAAAGATGTATATTCTCCAACATTTGCTTCACAAACCTTAATTGCGATAAATGGAATATTATGTAAATAACACGCTAAAGCCACACCAGAACATTCACCGTCAAGAACAACATTTTTATTAATTGATTGAATATATTCGTTTTCAAGAATATTTTTAATCATCTCTTTATTTTGTCTAAAGAAAGAAGATGAAATAAATGTTGCTGATGAATATTGACCAACAAAAATATTACTTAAGCATTCTTTAATTAATGTTATTGCTTCCAAATCGGATTTAAACAATTGAGGATAATTAGGAATTTGTCCTAGAACAGTTCCTTTAACGGCAGATATTTGATCAACATCGCCAAAGAATGTTGAATCGCTTATCGCAATATCGCCAATTTTGATATCGCCACTTACAGCAGCGCACCTACCTACATTGATAACAATATTAATCTCATATTTAGATAATAAATGAGATACAAGTAAAGATGAAATATATGATGTATAAACATCTTGAACAACCATTACATTCATTGAAGAAATGCTACCAACAAGAGCTTTGTACTTATTTAGTATAAGTTCCTCTTTTGGACTTTTAAGAAGGCTTTCAAAATAAAGCACATCGTCATGATTTGAACCAATAATTAGAATCATTTCATTCCCTCCTTAATTAGTTGAGCGTATTCATCTTTAGGAATAGGCTTACTAAAGTAATATCCTTGAATAATTTCACAGTTAATAGATTGAAGAATTTTAATCTGTTCTTCTTTCTCAACGCCTTCGGCAATGGTTTCAAATCCATTTGCCTTGCACATTAAGACAAGATATTTAAGAACTTCTTTATTCTTTTTATCTAAAGTGCATCCATCAATATATGACTTATCAATTTTGATTATATCAATTGGAAGCGTATTTAAATTTAATAAATTAGAATAGCCTGTGCCAAAATCGTCCATCAATATCTTAAAGCCATAATCTTTTAATTTTTTAAGAATCGAATTCGCTAAAAGATTATTACTTTGAGATGTTGTTTCTGTGATTTCGATTTGAAATAAAGATATAGGTAGACCGCTTTCTCTAATCTTTCTTTCAAGGTTTGTAACAAAATCAGCTGAATAGAATTCATAAAGTGAAAAGTTAATAGAAACAGGAAGAAGTTTAATGCCTTTTCTTTTCATTTCTTTTAAATCTTCAATTACGCAATCAAAAACGTACATATCAATCTTATGAATCATGCCACCAACTTCAGCAGCATTGATAAATTTATTTGGTGAAAGAATTTCTCCATCAGGTGAATTCCATCTAATAAGAGCTTCAGAACCAACAATTTGTTTTTTAACAAAGTTATACTTAGGTTGATAGTAAACAACAAATTCTTTTCTTTTTATCGCATTATCAAGTGCTTTTAATTCAGAATACGATGTTTCTCTAAGCATTCCTTCTTCGTATAAGGCGTATGGCTCAAACTGTTGTTCAGCATATTCAAGTGCAACTGATGCCTTTGCAAATGATGGTGAGAATAAATCACTTCTTGAAACTTTCACGATTCCAAAATGAGGCGTTATATGAAGTTTAAGTTCATGAGTTTTAACTATTGAATATATTTCTTGCGAGATTAATTCAGTTAACTCCAAAACTTTATTAAAAGGTAGATATGCATACAAGCAAAATCTATCTCTAGCAAAACCATATGCAACTTTATTTTTTCCAAATCTATTTTGTTTAGAAATTAAATCCACAAGATAATCTGAAATATATCCATTAAGCGTTCTTATATAAGGAGTTCTTGCGTTTGAATCTTTAATATAAGTTGGAACAAAAATAATAAAATATCGCTCAACATTCTTGCTATTTATCTTTCTAAACTTATTGACATGCTTTTTAAATGATGTGGCATCCGCAAAATAAGTGAGTTTTCCTAATTGATAAAAGTTTTCGTCCAAACGTTCATTAACTTCCTTTTTTTCAATAGCATCATTATGAATGAAAACTATTAATAGAACTAATAAAACTGGTGTAACAGCGGCATATATCAAATAAAGAAATTTATAATCATTTAGTACATTTAGAAGATGTAACGCAATAAAAGAGCCAACGCACATCAAAAGAAGTAACGAAATAAGAATAATCGCAATTTTGTGATTTTTTAAATGCAACTTGTTTGTTAGCATTATTTCTTTCCTTTCTTCATTAATTCTTCGAGCATTTCTTTTTTAAGTCTCTCACGATCTTTTTGGGATAAATCCTTTAATGGATCATCTCCACTACTAGATACTGATGGTTTATCGCTACCGCCTTCTTTAATTAACTTTCCGTCATCGTCATCTTCTAATGCTGAAAATAATTCAATAACAGATGTGATAACAATATATAAACCAGGAATAAGAATTAATAATACAAGTGTCCACACAGATGTGAAAATTTGATTCATAACTCTTAAAAATTGAGATTTACCTGCAACTTTACCAACCAGTTGTTCTTCTTGTGAAAATTGAAGTTGTTTAGTTAAATCTTCACCTTCTTTTGTTTGAGTAGAATTTTTATTAATTCCATGAGTTACAAATGTGTAATGATAACCTTTATTATCGAATGAATATGTATCACCATTCCAAGTGTAGTTATAGTTAAAATTTTCGTTAGCGTCTTCAAAATATATCACATCGACGATTCTATGAGTCATTAACTGAATGTTTGGTTTAGAATAAGTACCAATATTCCATTTGAATGTAAGATCAATTTGTTCACCTTTATCAAAGGCTTCTTTAATTTCTTCAGGTTTAGCATTTTTGACAAGAAGTACATCACCGACCATATAGTCAGTTTCCATTGAGTCTGTTAAGACAACAGGATATTGAGTGCCAAACACCGAAGTATTTCCAGTTGCAACTTGATAAATTCTAAATCCTGCAACTGTACATATTAACGCTAAAAATAGACCGGTAATCGACCATTCAATAATTTTTCTTTTCTTACTTTTTGGTTTACGTTCTTTTTTAGCCATATGCTAATTTATTTCTTTTTTGATCTAAATGTTCCTATTGCCTCATATTTTTCAGCTTTTTTTGCTTTAGGCTTTGATGATTTTTTTGGCTCTAACCTAGGCTCTACCTTTGGTTCAGGCTTAACCTCTACCTTTGGTTTTTCAAGCTTAGGTTCTTCCTTAACTTCTTTTTTAGGTTCAGGTTTAACCTCTACCTTTAATTCTTCAGGCTTAGGTTCTAGGGTAGGTTCAATTTTAGGCTCTTCCTTCGCTTCTATCTTTGGGGTAGGTTCAATTTTGACCTCAGGTTTTGGTTCTTCTTTAACTTCAACTTTAGGTTCTTCTTTGACTTCCGGTTTCGGTTCAATCTTGGCCTCTTTTTTAGGCTTTTCCTCTTTAACAGGTTTTTCTACCTTTTTAGATTTTGGTTTTTCGAGAACCTTCTTAGGTTGTTTTGCATTTTTCTTTGCGTTTTTGGTAGCTTGTTTTGCAGCTTTTACTTTTTCTTTTTTAGCATTATCAGTTAGTTTTTTTCGAGCCTTATTAACTTTTTCTAATGCTTCAACGCGAATGATTTGCTCTGCTTTTGCATCAATATATTCATCGCGTTCTTTTTCGTGTTGTTCCGCTAAAGCTTCATTTTTTTCGTAGACTTCTTTTTCGTGTTGTTTACGAACTAATAGAGCATCGATTTCTTTAGTTTTCACTCTAATGTTATGGTTTTCTTGATATTTTTCCTTATCGTATTCTTTCATCGCTTGAGTTGGATGAGGATTAAGGTCACGAAGTGCTTCACTATACTCACGATATTTTTGGTCAACACGGACATATTCTATTGGACCATCATAATATTCAGGTTTATAAATCTCATCGTCATAAGTCATAAGAATCTTTGGTTTATAGACCTTTTGCTTTTTGACTGTTTTGGCTAAATCTTTTCCTTTTAAAGCAATAAAGTTTGCAGCCATAAGTTGATTAAGTTCTCTAATCTCATCTTGAGATAATTGAGCGTAGTTTTCTTCAACTCTAGCTTCGATGCCACTTTCTCTATAACGTTCGATGAATAGCCATAATAAATAACACTTATGATATTTTGGATTCTTACGAATAATATTTGTTTGAAGAATTGGATTTCTAACATCCTTTTCTCTACGAAGAATATGCATGAATTCACTATGCATATAGAATTTAAGGTATTTTCTAATATCGCGAATTTGCTTTAAATAACCTTTCATTCTATCTGCTGCCATAAATTCAGCAGGGCGAGAGAATCTCACCTTAGTTTCAATATCAATAACATTATTTTCATGCTCTGTATGATTCTTCATATAAAGTATTGAAACATCGCTCATCGTCGCAGTCTTTAAAATAAATTCATAACGTTTTTCAACGAAATTAATTAAGTGTCTTAAAAGAGTGGCGATGAATTTGTTTTCATAAATCGCATAAAAGTCATCAACATAAACATTAAGTAGTTTTGAAGGAGTAACTTCACCATTTTCATCAACTGTTTTAATAAACTGAGTATGGCTTGCTAAGTGTTGGACAGTTTCTGTGCCAATCTTTTTACATTTTTCAACTTGAACGACTTCATTCAATGTTTGAATTGTTTTCTTAGGGTTACCAATAATTTCGCCTAATTCATTAATACAATCAAGAATCCTTTTAATCCAAGTCATATCCATGGATGAGGATTCAAAACGATTAAGTTTTAAATATGAATTTTGTCCTTTTTCTAACATAGACAAAATTTCTTTGCCATCGTTAGTCTTAAACAAAGATTCGTTTTTCTTAACGTAACTACGTTGTAGTTTTTGATATTTTGTTAATTTATTGTCCGCCATAGAATTAGCTCATTCTGAGCATATTAGCAATGAACTTGTGAGCCATTGGGAAAGTGTTAGCCCCAAATAATTTATCAATCATAGCGTCAAGTTCTTTGAGCTCATTTTTCAAGAAGCCAATATTTAAAGATTCGAACTTCTTAAGAATCTTGTTTGTAAAGATAAAGTCGATACCGTCGAGTTCTGTACCACCACACGCAACAAAGCATGGGACGAATTTCTTGAGTTGTTTTAAAATACGGTTACCAAATGCGAGACGGAATTTCTTAATAACGAAATCATCAAGTTCAGCGAATTTTTCAAGAGTTTTTGGATCGACTTGATATTTAGCATCAGCTTCATCATACAATCTTTGTACTTGTGAATAAGGAATGACCATTGGTGCTTGATATGGTGCTTCGAAGGCAATACCTTTGTTATCAAAGAATAAGCAAATAGCACGGTCATAGACCTTATCGGAAATAGTAAATGTAGAGTCATCGTTGTTGGCTGTGCCAAAGAAGACAACGTTTTGAGGGATTTTCAGTTTACCGTTATTAAATAACTTAGGATCGTTTGGATCATGAGAACCAATCATTTCAACGTTCCATTCATTAGGGTTAGGCATTTCGAGAACTGAAAGGAATTCAGCAAAGTAATATTCAACACGAGCCAAGTTCATTTCGTCTAGGACGATTAAGTTAAAGTCTTTACGATAGTTGACAGTATATAATGCACGTAAAAATTCAGACTCATTGAACTTTTTAGTAAATTCGTTGTAATAACCAAGAAGTTCTGATCTATCCTTCCAGTTTGGTTGAACAGAACAGATTTCAGCGTCATGAGCAAAGAATTTACCTAAGGCGTAAGGCATGGAAGTTTTACCTGTACCGGAAATACCTTCAAGAATAACTAACTTACCTGCACCCATACCAGCAAATAATTGTCTGATGGTTGTGATTGTGTAATATAGACCAAGTTGTGATGCGGCAAAGTTACGGAAGTTTTCACAAAGTTGAGAAAGCGTTAAACCTTCTACTTCTGGAATATCCATATCCTTTCCTGCATATAAATGGTCAACGTGAGTAAGTTTTGGGAAACGCGACGCAATTTCTTCAACTGCATCAACTTCTTCACTACCTTCACCCTCAGGAGGTTTCTTGCCATCAATACCAAGAGCTTTAACCTTTAAATCAAGAATGCGGTCTCTCTCTTGCATAATTTGGTATAACTCATAATTAAGTCTTTCAACTTGTAATTTGAGAGCGTCTTTATCAAGTTCGCCTTTAACAAAACGAACATATTTTCTAACGACCCAAAATAAGCCATAACCAATTGCACCTATAACTCCAAGGAATAATATTGCAAATAAGACGAACATAATCCATCCACCTGCGCCAAAACCACCACTATAAGAATTAAAGTAATCACCGTATCTAGCAAAATTGCCAGGAAGTCTAGAATACTTAAATGCTACCCAATCAGAGAACCATTGACCAATGTCTTTGAATACTTGGGTAATCATCTTTCCTAGATATGTAAAATAATCAGACATAAACTAATTGCCTCCTTCTCCCCCATCCGCAAGCTTGAATGCAAAATTAACATAGAAGTGCGAATACATTGCTAAGTTTGTATTATCTTTATCCCAACCCTCAAGGTAGAAAGATAACACGATTCGTTTAGACACACCGCTGCGGAGGGACATAAGAATGTCGCTTGATTCATCTAAACTCAAAGAATTTTCTTGTTTTAAATCTAAACCAGCTGCGATTGACGCATCTAAATCAAGATGCTTCACATTAGATTTAGTTGACGCTTCAAATACAGAATAGGATTTTCCTTCATGGTGAGTTCCCTCATTGACATAAATTAAATTCTCTGCACTTGCGTTTAAGGCTTCACCATAGAAGACTTCCTTGTCACCATAATAGTCATAATAACCATCAAGATCATTATCAAGGATAGAACCTAAATAGGTTTCGCCATTTTTATGAGGATCGATTATATAATATGCATAATCGTCAAGTTCGTGCTCTTCTTCATCATCGAGTACAAGCAATGAAATTCTTAAAGAATCTTGTACCTTATTTAGGTTGTTCACGATATCCTCATGATTCATTTCCGGATATTTATCAGCAATTTTTGTTGCAACTTCTTCATTTGCAGGAACATCCGGCATAACTTTAATTTTTTCAGGATCGACACTAACGTATGCTGTTGAATCGCTCTTTAGATACAATGTTTGAGAGAAAAATCCTTTTTCTGCTGTTGCGTATTCACTTTCTGATACGTATGCAATTTTTTCAGGAGTATCCCCCGTATATCCTTTTCTAAAGACTGGTTTTTCATTTTTAGCATCAATCCACGAAGAAGAAAACATAGAGCTAACAGGAATGAATCTATCAACTTGTGTTAAATCTTCTTTGTTAAGTGCTTCTTTAAAATTTTCGTTATCGGTTGAAATTTTTAGTTCTTTTGAAGCTAATTGAATGTTGAAATTTGAAACTTGTAATGCTGAAGATCCATCAAACCAAGCAACAGTTGAAATAACGGTTGCGGCTAATGCAATCGTGCACAAAGCAATGCCAGAAGCTATAACAATACGTTTTTTCATTATAGTTCAACCTCAAATTTTAATTCCATTTCAAATGGATTGTCTTTTTCGGCTTCAATAACTGATAAATCCCATCCTTCAATGAAACCAGTAAAGTCAACATAGGCATAGTTGTCAGTTTCAGAATTTGTTACGCCAATTGGAGTAATCATATTTTTGAATTTTGACATGCCTTCATAATCAGCAGTATCAGGAGTAGATTTTACTGCGTCTATAGCGTAAGTTTCAGCTTTGTGACGGGCTTTGAAAGTTGTTCTTTCTGTCTCTGGCACATCACTATCATGCTCTTCTGGAGTGTCTTTGTGCTTTCCTTCGCCTTCAAATTCTCCATATAAAACTTCATAATTTTCGTCAGATAATTCATACGTATCATAATAACCATCACCATTCAAATCAAGAACGCCACCAACAATTGTTGACCCATCCACGTTTGATGTTGGATTCATTAAATGATCTACTTCATTTGAGAATGTGTGAATTCTTATTGAATTATGAATTGATGTTTCAGATTTAACATCAGCCTTAGTGAGATAAACATTAAATCCAGATAAATATACTCCTGGATCAATTTCATCTTCGTATCTAAAGACTAATGGTAAAAAAATATACATCTTATGGTCTGCTGGGCCAGGCATTGCTTCGCATAATTTAGGCGCGCTATATAAAGAAAAATCGGTGTCGCCGTAATAATATGATCCGCTTGAAACAGGGTTCATTGATGTTGTTGCATAACCCATAGATTCAAGGACATATTGCATGGTTTCGGAAGTAATTTCTTTTGTATCAGACCAGTAAATTTCTTTACCAGACTCTGTTGTCTCTTTATGCAATCCGTAATTTGCGTAATTAACGAACGCATATTCAGGAGCAAAACCAACTTCAAGAGATCCACTACCAATTGTGACACCTTCGTAATTCACATAGGCACGTGTCGCGTACGTAAACCAAGCAAAAGTCCCACAGGTACCAGCTGTGAGAGACATTGCTAAGATTGAAGATGAAATTATTATAGCTAAGTTATTCTTCTTGAGAAGTGACTTCCTCGCTACTTTGTTCTTCTGCTTCATGCGCGCCAATGCTAACTCCTAAAATTAAACTACTACCAACCGGAGCTACTTTGCCTTCGCTATCAAGATCATTTCCTTCTAACCAAAATACAAAAGTATAACGAATAACACTTTCAGGTAAAAAACCTTTAACATCAGATTCTAAAATTACTTTATTTGAAACAAAGTTTTCATCAACTAAAGGTGATTCAAGATCCGTTATATGTTCTTTCTCAGGAACATAAGAACTAGATTCTTCATCCCATACCTGTCTTGCTTTAGCGTATGTCTTATAATCGTGCGAAGTTAATTCTGAATTTTCATAGAAGCGCACACGCAAAATATCAGCAAGATCAAATGTATCTGCTGCTCTATTAGGATAAGAAAGATTTAAGCTCAATTTGTAATCAGCAGGTTTATTGCCGTTATTGCGTACATAAAATGTGTATTTGTACACTAAAGTTGACTTTTTGTCCGGCGAAAGAATTGATTTCGATAATTCGCTATCAAATTCAGTCGTTAATTCATATGATGGCAATGCATTGCCGTTAAATTCTGTGTAACTTGGAGCGCCTTCAGCAAGTAAAAATGATTTCTTGTCTAAAGATTCACTAGTTTCACATAACGTCAAATTTGCACCTGAATTATTAAGTTCAACTGTTAATGGAGAGGCTTTCTGCCCTAGTAACGCAATTGCGCCGATAACAATGCATGCGCCCAAAGCTGCTGATCCAGATATGGCTACAATCTTCTTAGTTTTTCTTTTGCGTATTAGCTTAAAGTCAACCATGAAAATGTTTCCAGTAATTAGTAATAGATTATTATTGTCCCAATGGTCTTAAACAAAAGCCAGTTGCCTATCATCCGTTCAACGAGCTATTCGTTTACTACCTAAGGCAACTGGCTATCTTTTATAAGACCCTTTAGTTTTGCGTCACTGCATCGCTGCAGTTTTGCTTTTCGCTAAAATAAATATATCAATATGCAATAAATCTGTCAAATATTTTGAAAAGAAAAGACCGCTTTTAGCGATCTATCCTCATACCATTTATAAAAGTTATTTCTTTTCTTGTTCCTCTTGCATTTCTTTAAGAAGTTCGGCTCTAATAGCGGCTTTTTGTTCTTCACTAAGATCACTAAGCACAGCTTTCTTTGTACCGGCCTTCTTTACGTAATAAATTAAGCCGATAATATTTAAAATGAACAATACAATTAATGGAACAACGCAAGTACAAAGATATAATGTGGGTTGTGTTTGAAGTGTTCCAATAAATGCACCATTCTGTTCAATAACAATTTCAGGATGATATTTAAGTAAATCGCCAGAAGGCATTGTAGCTAACATAATAATTGCAACTACAAGCAAAAAAATCATAATTGCAACATCAAGTCCTAAACCTGTAAAAAATAGAATCTTTTTTGTTTTTGGTTTCATAAGGTCTCCCTAATTTATTTAAATAATATCATAAAAATATAAGGTTCAATAAATTTTTATATTATATCTGAGAATCAAAACATGTGTAAAAAATCATCAATAAAAAAGCCTCCTCAAATGAGGAGGCAAGATTTGCAATAAATTAATTAAGCAATATCTTTTGGTGTGGCTGTGAATTCATATGTATCATCAGCATCTTGTACAATGCTGTCAAGACCCTGAATACCAATTAAAACGTTACCACATGAAATTTCAGCTGAACCAATCCAAACATCACCTGATTTTGAGAAGGTAATATTTTCTGCGAGTGTTTGACTAGCATTTAATGCTATACTCTTATGAGCAGATAAAACCCAATCGCTTGTTCCCGGAACTGAATTCCAGAATTTTAAACCTTTTTTAGAAACTTCAGCATCCTTCATTTCTTGATTAAAGTTATGTGCGTCATCATATGTTGTTGAATCAGTGATGTTAACATCAATACCAGTAGATGGAACGAAGTCTTTCCAGCTTGCTAAAACAGCAGCAGCGTCAGCGGCGTCGCCCTTGTATGTAACACTAAAAGAAATTGGAGCAGTTGCATATGCAGCACCACCTGTAGGGGTGATTTCGATGTTGGATGTACCATTCCAAATTTTTGTTTTACCTTCATCGTTTGTTAAGAATACTTTGTTATTATTTGTGATGGATCCGACATGAGCTTCTAATGTAAAATTATCAGCACTTGTTTGACCTGATGTAGCTGTAACACTACCTGTAGCAGCAACGACATCTGATGTAGCAGTTGAAGACATAAACCAAGCGACTGTACCAACTGATGATCCAGCAACGCCTAATGCGAGAAGTGCGATTGCTGGGACTAAAATTTTTGATTTTTTCATTTTTTTAATTCCTTTCGAATCAACTAAAATCACTCAATGTTTTATTCTTTTATTGAGTGGACGATAGGATTGCTAGAATTATTTAAACAAATTGGGACGTTTGTCTAAAGTAATTTTGTTAGCAAACTTATTATATATTTATTTAATAGATATGCGCAAGAAAAAGTTTTGTATTAATTAGCATTAATAAAGTTAGGTATTTTATTGTTTTTATTTGGCTTTTTTAATTACAAAAAAGTAATGAAGTAGATAAATAACTGATTTAAGAATAAATGATATTCCAATAAAAATAAGATGGGCATTAACCGAACCATCTGCTCTAATAATTAATAAAATAGAAAAAACAATATCAACAGCGCATATAATAATCTCAATAATCTCTATTCTTGAATGTTTAATCTCTATAAAACTATCAATAATTGTGTATATTGCCAATAGGAGTGAATAGACACCCCATAATGCACACATATGAAATATTGATGGATCTCCTACACATATAATCAATATTCCTAAAGCGATAGATAGGATA
Organism: bacterium; assembly: GCA_963644775.1. Taxonomy (GTDB): domain Bacteria; phylum Bacillota_I; class Bacilli_A; order RFN20; family CAG-826; genus Fiminaster. The sequence goes on from CAVIPD010000018.1 coordinate 14,448, forward strand.
GCGAGGCCAAAATAAGGAATCTTTAATGGTTTCTTAAATCCTTCTTGTGCTAAAAATAATAAGATTAGAGGAATACTAATAGCAATTAGCACTGATCCAAAAAAGTAATTAGTGTGTTCTAGTTTTAAGTGGCTTAAACCAATCATTAAAATTCCGATAGCAAAATATGCTCCAATGGTTAATAAAAGAAAAATAATAGATGCTTTTTTAGATCTCATTTTTTAAATTTGCTTAAATTGTTGGCAATTCATTAATTGATTTAATTGATGCGCCATCATTTTTAGAATCATTAAGGAATGCTTTTTCAGCATCTTCTTTTGTGTAAGCAATGATATGTGTCGCATATGTTTTCCCATTTAGGAAATACTCAATTTGAAATGTTTTCACAATATTATCTCCATTTATAGTATACCCGAAAGCATGTTGAGAACCATTCCTAAGCACACTAAAACAATAATAATAAAAGTAATTAATTTATCGTCACGCTTCTTAAAGAATATGGTTATAATCGCAACAATAACAAATTCTAGCGAAACAATAACATTTACGATTGATGGAATTGAATTTGAATATGATAATGCTTGGTATCTAAAAATCATAAGCATTGTGTTAAAGATAGCGGCAACAAAATATATTAAATAACCTTTTAGCTTTATAACCTGAAATGATGCCCATTCTTTTTTAACAAGCGTTGTCAGTAAACTAACGACCACCACAACAATCATTTGATGGAATGAAATGACATCACTAGCAACATCACTAAGTTTTAATTTCATAACAAGTAATGTAGCAGCATAGCTAATTGCAGCAAGAAATGCGAATATAACCCATTTCTTATTTATTTGAGGATTAAGTTTCTTTGAAAAAATGATTACAAACAAAGCCACGAATAAAAACGTTAGTCCGCCACAATATAAAGCAATTGTTAATGGTCTTCCTCCGTTTGTAGTAATAGAAAACATAAATATCAAAAAGAAAATATTTCCAAAAAATAATTGAGCAGTTTCGTTAAACGGAGTGAATGCTTCTAAATTACTTCTTTTCATCGCGGCAAAATAGAAAATCCAATCAACTGATGTTAATAGTCCGTTGATGCCAATAAAGAGCCATTGTTCATTTGTGAGTGAATATAAATCATTCACATGCCCAAGGATACACGTGACTATAAAACAACCAATCACCATGAATGTTGATTTAATAAGTGATGAAACACTTGAAGTTGTTTTAACACTCGCAAATTTATTGAATATCGCATTCGCTCCTGCAGAACACATAGCTAAAAATGCAAATAAAACATATTCCATGGAAATAATGATACTCTTTTTAATTAAGTTGAGATTAAATTATACTAACGATTAAGCATGAAATAATCCCAATTAATATTAATTAAAACAGGAAGAATTTTCAGAATTAGAAATTAAGCTATAAACACAATATGGAAGGAAGATCTCTTTTAAGCATTCTTAATCAATTAAAATCACACTAAAAAAACAATACATAAGAGTTGAATTTGTAAAATAAAGCTTTATTTAAATTTATTTTTTCTTTGCCGACTTTTCACTAGCACGTTTATCACTGATAATTTTCATTTCTTTTTCAGTAATAACTTTACAGTTATTTTCCTCGGCCCATTTAACGCATCCGCTTAAAACAAGTTTTAAGAAAGGACGAGGAACTTTTACAATTGTCTTAAGTGCTTCATCAGTAAATGTAACATCGGTGTTTAATCTTGATGCGGCATATTTAAGTGATGATAAATCAATTTCGCGATTAGGAATGCCAATTGGATCTGGTTTTTTAAATCCTGAGCACCAGAAATATCTACTATCTCTATAGCCCCAGTTTGTTGGAAGTGGACAATAATTTCTTCTTGTTGCGCCTTCAACTATAGAATCATAATATTTTTCTTTTATAAGAATGTGATCAATTTTCAAAATAAAATGAGCACCATATTTTGATGTAACACCATTGAAATCATGATATGGTCCTTCATATTCTTCTTGGACTTTATCATCTTGAGCATTATCGAGCTCTTTAACCCAGGTACATTCAAATACTTGAAGAGCCTCTTTTAACACTTTAGGAAATTTTTCTTTTGGATGTTCTTCTTGAGATAAACCATCAACTGGAGTAAACATGAAGTTTTTCATTTTTTCTTCCGGAGTATCTCCTGGGAAGCCACAGTCAACATGTTGTTTAAAATTCTTCTTTGAATATGGAAGGAAGTTGATTGTGCATTTTCCATGTCTAAATAAGCCTTTTGCAGTATTCGATGTATTTCTACATTCTAGCACCATAGCATAGAATCCTTTTCCCGCAATGTAATATGGAAATACTAATGAATACGCACCAAAACTAGTCATTGATCCATCTTCATTAAGCGTTCCAATTAAAGTTAATGGCATAGGAAAAAATGAAGATGATTGATAAAAATTATCTTTAATCACAATATTTTTGAAATCTTTCATAAGAATACCTCTTTACTTAATTATTAAATGTTTTGAATTAATTTCCAATTAGAAATTATTTCATTAACAGATTTTTTAGCGTTCTTTTCATCAATATTATTCGATAAATAATCATAAATTAGCTTAGCAATTGCTTTAGCATCTTTAGTTGTACAACCTCTAGTTGAGATAGCCGCAAATCCGATTCTAAGACCAGATGTTTTGTTTGGCTTTAATGTATCGCCAGGAATCATATTTTTGTTTGTTGTGATATTTATTTGTTCAAGTTTCTTTTGGGCATCTAATCCTGTTAAACCAAATGAATCTAAAACATTAAGTAAGAATAAATGGTTATCGGTGTTAGAAACAATTGCACCTAAACGATTAAATTCATCTCGGCACGCTTTAGTATTATCAATAACTGCTTTAGCGTATTTTTTAAATGAAGGTTGAAGAGCTTCCTTAAAACAAATGGCTTTGGCTGCAATAATATGTTCAAGTGGTCCGCCTTGATAAAATGGAAAGACTGCTGAATTAATTTTCTTAGCGAGTTCCTCATCATTAGTGAGAATTATTCCTCCTCTAGGCCCACGTAATGTTTTGTGCGTTGTTGAAGTTACAACATGAGCGTATGGAACTGGATTCATATGAACTCCACCCGCAATTAAACCCGCAATATGGGCCATATCAACCATAAAATATGCGTCAACTTTATCTGCAATTTCTCTAAGTTTTTTAAAATCGATTGCATATGGATAAGCACTATAACCAGCAAGAATAAGATTTGGTTTTTCTTTTTTGGCCATTTCTAAAATGCCATCATAATCAAGATGTCCATCTTTTGATAATGGATAAAAGACAAATTCATACATAAATGACGAGAATGAAACAGGACTACCATGAGTTAAGTGGCCACCATCATTCAAAACAAGTGAAAGGATTTTTCCACCACTAGGAAGAAGAGCTCTATAAGCTTCAGCGTTTGCTTGTGATCCACTGTGAGGTTGAACATTAGCAAATCTAGAACCGAACAATTGTTTTACTCTTTCAATTGCAACTTCTTCAATTTGATCAACATATTCACAGCCCCCATAGTAACGTTTATGAGGATATCCTTCTGCATATTTATTTGTTAAAATTGATTCACAAGCATGTCTAACATCCTTACTGGCGTAGTTCTCGCTTGCAATTAGTTCAATTCCTTTATTTTGACGAATTGTTTCTTTTCTAATCAATAATTGAATTTCTTTATCCATACTATTCTCCTTAATATCGAAAATATTATTTATAATATATCAGTTT
>CAVIPD010000019.1:0-4390 GCA_963644775.1 bacterium
CTCAAAACCATTTAATGAAATATCATCTGCTACTACTGAGTTTGAGAATGCAAGAACATCATTAAAAAGAATTGATGATTTCTTAAATAGTGAGGATGATAAAAATTTTGGCAAGTGTAACATTAATCAAATTGATAATATCTCACTTAAAAATATTTCATTTTCTTATGATAAAAGTAGTGAACTTATTACCAATTTCTCTTTGGATATAAATAAAGGTAATAAGATTGCAATAGTTGGTCCAACAGGCGCAGGGAAATCTACACTTATTAATTTAATACTTAGATATTTCGATATTGATGATGGCGATTTAATTTATAATTCAACTTCATATCGTAAATTAAAAAAGAATGCAATTAGAAATAATATCGGTTTAGTGCTTCAAGAGCCTTGGATATTCAAAGGCACTGTCTTTGATAATATTCGTTATTCAAAAGATAACGCAACAGATGAAGAAATCATTGAAGTTTGCAAAAAGGCTGATATTGATAAATTTATAAACTTATTGCCGTTTGGTTACAATAGTGTTGTCTCGAGCAAAGAAGGTTTAAGTGCGGGGGAAAGACAACTTATTTGCATTGCTAGATTAATGCTATTAAAACCCGATATTGTTGTGCTCGATGAAGCTACTAGTAATATTGATACTCATAGTGAAAAACTTATCAATAATGCCTTTGATGAAATTATGAAAGATAAAACGTCAATTGTCATTGCCCATAGATTATCAACAATAGAATCTGCTGATATTATCATCGTTTTAAAAGATGGCAAAATTATAGAAAAAGGAAGTCACATTGATTTGATCAATAAGCATGGCTTTTACTATGAACTTTATAGTTCTCAATTCGAGATTATTTAATTATTCTAATAATTTGATCAAGCAATTGTTCATTTAATAAATTGAGCATTTTGCTATGTTCAAAAATTTGCTCTCCTAATTTGTTTTTTTCTTCAAAATCTTTAATTTTGTTCACCTTAATTTGGCTGTTAAATAATTTCCATGCGTTATCAAACCAAGTTTTACCTTCAGTAGAATAATAGACAGTTCCATGGCCTTTATTTTCTAACTTGATGAATGTGAACCTATCATCATTTTTAAATTCATTTTCATAGATTTCAATTCCTGCTTGCGGCGGAACTGTTCTATCATCTTTACTATGAACAATGATAATTTGAGCTAATGAGTTTTTAAACGAGTCAACTGCAGTTAACTTTGAATCATTATTAGAAATAAATAACTCAACCTTATCAATAATTTTAATTGTTTCTTCACCATAATCTTGTCCATATATTTCTCCATTTGCATGAAATATAGATGTTGCATTGTTAAATCCAGAAAAAGATATTAAACATTTTGCTTTTTTATGTAAATGAAGTACATTTGACATTGAATAAGCACCCCAAGAATGTCCACATAAGATAAGCGGCAAATTCTTTAATTGTTTCATCTTTTCAACCAATGAAATAGCTTTATCGGCATCATGAATACCTTGTGTAAAGGAATATATTCCATCACCCTCGCTTTCATCTGCTGCAGTGGCGTCATACGCAAATACGTAATAACCTTGTCTAACGAAATAATCGATAAGGTTAAGATATGTTCTATGGCCTCCACCTCCATAGCCATGGGCGAAAACCATCACTGAATGTTTCTCATTATTTGGATATTGATATAAATAACCAACCAAATTATGGCCTTTGTTTGCTTTAAAAGTGTAACGTTCTTTGGTTAATCCTGGAAAATCTTCAACTTTAAAACTTAAAAAAGAATATGATTTGGTACGATGATTAAAAATAGATTTATATATCTTCTTCCCAATCATAATATTAACGAAATTACCAAAAAGTTGATAATCATTAAAGAATTTATCTTTAGCCATATTAAATATTATTCAATATTTTTTCTATGCATTCAAATAGTTGATTGACTACTAAATCAAATCTATCGGTGTACCAAGGATCTTCAATATAAGGAATGTTTGGAGTAAACAATGTTATTGGCTTAATGATATTTTTATAATCATCTAGCATATGCATTAATCTATTTTTATTATTTATATCCATATAAAAAATGAAATCAGCATAATCGTAATCTTTTTGAGTAATTTGAGTTGCACTATGTTTTTTTAACGGGATATTGTGCTTAAGTAATTCTCTTTTCATCGGAGGGTAAATATCGTTTCCTATTTCCTCTAATGATGTTGCTCTAGAAATAACTTTAATATTATTAATCCCTTTATCTTTTATTAATTTATTCGCAATGCATTCAGCTGCAACGCTTCGACAAATATTCCCATGGCAAACAAATATAATTGTTTTCATAAATTCTATTATATAATAATAAACGTATAAATAAGGTAATAAATATGAAAAGAGAAGTATATGTAGTTGCAGGTGCAATCATTAAAGATAACAAAGTTTTTGCTGCTCAAAGAGGAGACCGTGGCGAAACTCGTTTTAAATGGGAATTCCCGGGTGGAAAACTTGAAGTTGGTGAAACCCCTGAACAAGCATTAGCAAGAGAACTCAAAGAAGAGCTTAAAATTGAAGTTAAAGTTCATGAATTAATTACTAAAATTGTTGATGAATATGAAACTCAAATTCTTCATATCGATACATATCGTTGCGAACTTATTAGCGGCACACCGACATTAACAGAACATTTAGCGATGGTATGGTCTAATAAAGAGGAACTAGATAAATTAGACTTCTCAAAAGCTGATGCTCCAACATTAGCAAAAATCAAGAATGATTATTTATAATAATTTATTTTTTATTTTGTAGAATATAAAGTGCAAATTCATTTGCACTATTTAATTTTCCAATCATATTACTAGATATCGAAATTTCTAATTTTGATTCAACCTCGGCGACTAATGACATGTATGAGAAAGAATCACCACCTAAATCAATTATAAAATGATTATTTGGAGCGATATTTTTTTCATCTATATATAAGACATTTGCAATGATTTTTATCAATTTTAAGACTATTTCGTCGACAAGTTTTTTGTCATAATTTTCGAATGAAACAATCTGTCCACTAGATAGTTTTGTGTAATCATCTTTATGCTTTAGAAAATCTTCGACTAATGCGTATTTTTTGATCTTCATTGAAGCATTTATTGGTAAAGGTTTGTTTGATATATATGCTTCTTTAATTTGCATAGTTTGAGGTATCGTTTCATTGATTTCTTTAATAGAGTTTTCTAATTGATTTAATCCATCTTTATCTATTGTTTGGTTAATATTTAAAAAGATTGTTAAAACTTCACCTTTATCAGACGGAATTCCTACCACAGACAAATTTGTGATATTTGACAATTTTTTAAATTTAACTTCTATTTCATCAGGATAAATGTTTTCACCATTTGCGCCAATAACAACATCTTTTATTTTACCTTTAATATATAAATATTCATTTTCGATAGTGGCAACATCTCCAGTGTGAAAATATCCGTTTTCATCAAGATCAGCTTTTTCTCTTTTTCCATTAATCATTCTAAAAGAATGTATATAAGGAGATTTAACTAATAATTCATCATTTTCAATCTTATATGTTACACCATATAAAGGCTTTCCTACTGATGATTTATTTCTTTGAGAAACATCTGGAGAAAGTTCAACAGAAGTGATACCAATTTCAGTCATTCCATAACCATTGTAAAGATTGTATCCAATACCATTCATAGTTTCTAAAGTTTCTTTACCTAATGCACTTCCTCCTGAAATACAGAAAGTAATTTGAGGTCCTAAAACTTTCTTTTGAATTGCTTTTAATACTAATTTATTACTTGCTAAACCTGCTTCAGTTTTAGTGATGTATTTATTTTTATAATCGATTAATTTATGAACTAACTTTTGCTTTGATTCATTTAACGAACTTACAGAATGTTTAAACTTAGATGTAACTGTATCCCAAAATAATGGAACAGCATAAATATGAGTGCATTTATGTTTTTGGCATGCTGCAATCAAGTCTTTTGGAGCATTTGAATTTGGGAAAACAATAGTTGCGCCAAAGAATGTATACCATAAGAAAATAGCAACAAATCCAAAAATATGCGAGAAAGGAATTAAGGCTAATTGCGTTATATCTCCTAAATATAAAATATCTGCAGTTGTATCTGGCATTGTATATGCAGAATAAATTTGATGAGACATTGCTTCGCCATCATATCCAAAGATTCTTGAATCGCCAGTCGTTCCGCTAGTACAAAACGCCATTTCATTTGCCCATATTGGATTAGTTTCAATTTCATTTAATTCAAGATTATTGATATTAATGCTTAATACAGAATAGCTTTCATCTTTTTCACAAATAACTGCTTTTGCGTTTGCCTCTTTGATTAGTTTTTCGTCATCTTCAATAGATAAAATTGAATTGAGT
>CAVIPD010000019.1:4400-12502 GCA_963644775.1 bacterium
TGAGTAATAACGGTTTATAACCTGCTGCTAATAAACCCCAAAAACTTAATGGAAATTTAATTGAATTAGTTAGTTTAAGTGCAATAAAACTGTCTTTTTCAATGCTATTTAATGCTAAAGAAATAGCACGAGCATATTTCATAACTAAAGAATAATAGTCTTTATATTTAATTTGCTTTGTTTTTCCATGCTCCTCGTAGATAAATAATTTTGCATTTTTATTTCTTATATCTTCTTTAGCGTGTAACTCAAAAATTTTTTTGAATGTTTTTTTGCCATTCATTAGACGATCTGCAATTTCATAAAATACATCCATAGAGCAGCGTGAAGTCTTATGCGTTTCATTTTTCATATTAAGAGAATTATAATTGACGCTAAATTGTAAAACAATTGTTTATTATTAAATATCAGGTATAATTATTTTCAATCGGGAGTAGCTCAGTTAGGAACCGTCATCACGGCTTTGCCCGGAACCTAACCATTACAATATGCGCGAGACGATTACTTATTAGGAGTAATTTATGTACGAACAAAAAACAATCGAGTCTACCGTTAATGATCTTGGCACAAATCTAGATAATGGCCTCAGTAATGAAGAAGCTCAGAAGCGTCTTTTACTTTATGGACCAAATAAACTAGTTGAAAAGAAGAAAAAATCTTGGATTAGTGTATTTTTTGAACAAATGAATAATCCAATGATTTATGTTCTGTTTGCTGCCATTGCTGTCACTATCGGCGTATCAATTTATGAAACAATAAAAACTATATCTGAGGGTAATGCATTTGACTTTCTCAAAACAGGTGACTGGCCTGATGTCATTATTATCTTAGCAGTCATCATAATGAATGCTGTTATTGGAACCGTTCAAGAAATGAAGGCACAAACATCTCTTGACGCTCTTAAGGATATGTCATCACCTGAGTCATTAGTTATTAGAGATGGTAAGCGTGTCAAAATTAAATCTAGTGAATTAGTTATTGGCGATATTGTTATTTTAGAAGAAGGCGACACGATTGGCGCAGATTTAAGGTTATTTGAATCAGTTAACCTTAAGGCAAATGAATCATCATTAACCGGTGAATCGGTGCCAGTTAATAAAGATTCATCAATCACATTTTCTGATGAAGTCGCATTAGGTGATAGAGTTAATATGGCTTTTATGTCTACACCTGTTAGCTATGGTCGTGGTAAAGGTATTGTTGTCTCTACCGGTATGACAACCGAAATCGGTAAAATTGCTACAGCTTTAGACGAGGCTCAAGATGACGAAACACCATTACAAAAAGCATTATCAAAATTAAGTAAAATATTAGGTATTATTACTTTAGTAATAGTTGTATTAGTTTTACTAGTTGATATTATCTATATATTTGTGCATAACAGTCAATCCGATATTCATGCCTGGATTGATAGTGTTTTAAATGCGATTGCATTAGCAGTTGCCGCCATTCCAGAAGGTTTAGCTGCAGTTGTCACAATTGTTCTTTCTATTGGCGTGCAACGTATGGTTAAGGCAAATACTGTTGTTAGAAAGTTACCTAGCGTTGAAACACTCGGTGCTGTTTCGGTTGTGTGTTCAGACAAAACTGGTACTCTTACTCAAAATAAGATGACAGTTGTTGAAGCGTATGCTGATCATAAGTATTACTTAAAAGATGCATTTAATAAAAATTCAAGTGAAGAATCTTTAATCAAACTCGCTAAAGGCATGTCGTTATGTTCTAATGCTACGGTTGATGAAGGTGAATTCGGTGATCCGACTGAAATTTGTTTAGTTGCTTTGGCTAACGAATTTAATATGCATAAAAGAGATTTAGAATCGTCACTACCTCGAATCGATGAATATCCATTTGATAGTGTTCGTAAAATGATGTCTACTAAACATAAAACCGATAATGGAAATATTATGTTTACAAAAGGTGCTTTGGATTCAATTTTAAAGCACACTACAAAAATATTATCTAATGGCGAAGTTAGATCTATAACACAAGAAGATATAGATGAAATTAATAAAGCAAACAAATATTTCTCTGATAAAGCATTGCGCGTACTCGCATTATCTTATAAAGAAAATGCAAATGATTTAACTGAAAAAGATTTAATTTTTGTTGGTTTGACTGCAATGATTGATCCTGCTAGACCAGAAGCTAAACCTGCGGTCCATATGTTTAAGAATGCTGGAATTACCACAATTATGATTACAGGTGATCACAAAGACACAGCATTTGCAATCGCCAAAGATTTAGGAATTGCAGAAAATATTGATCAATGTATGATGGGTTCAGATGTTGATAAATTATCTTTAGAAGAACTCCAAGAAAAAGTTAAAACTATTCGTGTTTTTGCTCGTGTTTCACCAGAAAATAAGGTTCAAATTGTGAAAGCGTTTAAGGCAAATGGAAATATTTGCGCAATGACAGGAGACGGCGTTAACGATGCTCCTTCACTTAAAACTGCCGATATTGGTATTGCAATGGGAATTACTGGCACTGATGTTGCTAAATCAAGTGCCGATATGGTTTTAACAGATGATAACTTTGCTTCTATTGAAAAGGCAGTCGAAGAAGGTCGTGGCATTTATTCCAATATCAAGAAAACAGTATTATTTTTGCTTTCAAGTAATATTGCTGAAGTATTAGCGATGTTTTTCGTTATTTGTATTGGCTTTCCATCGCCATTTATTGCTATTCATTTATTGTGGGTTAACTTAATTACCGACTCATTACCAGCTATTGCCTTAGGTATGGATCCTAAAGATCCTAACAATATGAATGAAAAGCCAAGAAATCCAAAAGATTCATTATTTTCTCATGGTGGTTTCTCAACAACATTAGGTTATGGTGCGTTGATCACTGTTTCAGTTTTATTAGCATACTTTAGTGCATTCTGGTTAAATGGAATTACTGATTGGAGTTCAATTGCTAATATTGCATCCGATTCAGATATCTTACATCAAGCTAGAACTATGGCATTTACAGCTTTAGCTATTTCTGAGCTAGTTCATATGGTTGGAATGAGCAATCAAAATAGATCATTCATCCATGTCTTTAAAAATAAAAACTGGATGATGTTAATTGCGTTTATTTCAGGTTTGGCACTTCAATTATTTGTCATTGAAGTTCCATTCATGAGATCAATTTTTTCCACATCTGATCTTACTTGGGAAGAGTGGTTAATAACAGCTTCGATGTGTTTGACACCATTAATTGCTCACGAAATTATTGTTTTAATAAAATTCATTAAACGTAAAACTCTAAAATAGGATATACTTTGTCTTTGTTGCAGCGGTGGCGGAATTGGTAGACGCGTAAGATTCAGAATCTTATGTTTAACGACATGTGAGTTCAACTCTCACTCGCTGCACCAAAACAAGTGATTGAAATAAGAACTATATCTTATTAAAATTATTTCAATGCCCACGTGGTGAAATTGGTAGACGCAATGGACTCAAAATCCATCGGAGATGATCCGTGCCGGTTCGACTCCGGCCGTGGGCACCACTCAGAAAACTTTGTATTATTTTAAAAAATACATTGAAAACTCTGATTATATAATATATTATTATTCAAGCCCGATGCCGTCGTAGCTCAACCCGGCAGAGCAACTGAATCGTAATCAGTAGGTTGGGGGTTCAATTCCCTTCGACGGCACCATTATTCCCACTGGATGTTTAGCTCAGCTGGGAGAGCATCTGTTTGACGTACAGAAGGTCACAGGTTCGAGCCCTGTAGCATCCACCATTGAGCAAATTGACTTCGGAATACCGAAGTTTTTCTTTATTATATAAACAGTTGTGATAAACTATTACTATCTATGGAGGTATTTTATGTCAAAAATACATAAAAGAGTAAGAATTATGACATTTGCCAGCGTCGTTTTAAGCGCATTGACAATTGTTAGTTTACTCGTCATGACTATTGCTTTTGGAAATTATTTTGGTGATTCAATCGCTAACTATGGTCGTTTTGCTAAATTAGTTCTTTATTCAATTCTCCAAATTCCAAATTTTGTATATCCAACAGATGTATTTGCTGATACTTCGTTTTACATCGGCGTTGTTACATGTGCCTTTGGTTTATTTTGGTTAATTTTCACACTTTGCAAAAGGAAAAAATCAGGCATTCCATTCTTCTTTGCATGTATTTTACTTGGATTCGTCGTTTCGTACGCGGTATTTCTATTTGCAAATGTTAAATATGACGGAAAAACATTTAGATATTTTTGGTATATGTTAGACCATATCGACGAATATACTGGTAATGTTGTCATTATGATGATATTCGTTGTATTAGCTTTATTAACTTGGGTTTCATTTATTGTTCTTGGAATTCATCACATGATCTATGCTGCTAATAACTATAATACAATCAGGAAAATAGAAGCTGAAAAAGCTAGTGAAAAACTAGTTATTGAAATTATCCCTGAACAAGAAAAGGCTGTAATCTATACTAAAGCGCCAGAAGAAAAACATGAAGAAAATCCAAAAACTGCTGACGATACATTAGAAACAGCTAAAGTAGAAGAGCCTTCAAAAAAACAATTAAATCAAGAACAACTTGAGCTTGAAGCAAAAGCAAAAGCCGAAGAAGATACAAAAACAAAAGAAGAAGCTAAAGCAAATGCTAATAATGAAGCTTTAAAAGAAAATAAAAAAGAAACTCTAAAGAAAAATTCAGAGGTTAAGGCAAAAGAAACTCCTGTCAAAGAATCAAATAAGGTAGAAGAAAACACTGCAAAAGAATCTCCAAAAGTTGAGCCTAAGAAAAAAACTACCGCTAAAAAGGTTGCTTCCAAAAAAGTAGAATCTAAGAAGGTAGAACCTGTCAAAAAGGATGAACCTAAAAAAGAAGAATCTGCTAAAAAGGATGAACCTAAGAAAGAAACTAAAGTTCAACCAAAAGCCGAAGAAAAGAAAGCAGTTAAACCTTCTGGCAAGGTGTATCATATTTCTCAACATCCAACCTCAGATAAGTGGCAAGTTAAACTTGCTAAGGGTGAAAAAGCTCTTAAATTATTCAATACTCAAGCCGAAGCTATTGCTTATGCAAAAGAAATTTCTAATAACCAAGGTGGAAGTATTCGAGTTCACTCCATGAGTGGTAAGATTAGAAAGGCTTAATAAACTAAGGTCCCATCTGGGACCTTTTATGCATTCGTAGTTTAGTGGTAGAACATTAGCTTCCCAAGCTGATTGTACGGGTTCGATTCCCGCCGAATGCTCCATATTTCTTAAATTGGATTGATACGATAACTGTCAGTCCTTTTTATTCGATTTTATCGATGTTTTTTTATATTCAGCATTTAACCATAACTGATTAGAAAAGGCTAAAATACACTCATAGTAGGATGAAATAGGGGTGACTAGGGAGTACTATCGCACGAAATGAACGCACTCATGCACGAAATAGAATAAAAGGTTGATTTCATCGAGAGTTTTGGGGGTTGGTAGGGTAATATGTGCTGATGGAAGATAGGTTGATGGTTTTTTTAAAGTAATGGTGGAAATGCTAAAAACAAGGGTTTGGTCCCTGTCGGATGGGGGATTAACGATTGTTCTAGCAGTAATGGAGTCGAGCAAAAATCCAAATGTTCCTTATATTTTTTCAATTTTAGCTCTTTTGCATATTTGCAATAAATCGTTCGTATAATCAGCGCTTTCTTCTATCCAATTCTAATAATGCTTCATGGTACGACTCATAAAAGACTTGTTTTTTTTGAGTACGATTTCATATAGAAACATCAATCTATTTGTATCGCATTCGGAGGCAATTTTATGAAATTTAAACATGCTATTCTCGGAATTATAGTTTCAATGCTTTTGGTTAGCTGTAACAATGAAACTTCTAGTTCTAATAATTACACCATCACTTGGAAGAACTATGATGGAACAATCCTAGAAACCGATAATAATGTAGAAGAAGGAACGTTGCCAACTTATGATGGAGTAACACCTCAAAAGCCAAACGATGATAATTATACATATTCATTTGATGGCTGGAATCCTGAAGTTAAAGTTGCTATATCCGATCAAACATATACTGCTAAATTCTCATCATCCAGTAAGATAACTTATACAATTACCTTCGTTACCAATGGAGGAGATGCTGTTTCATCAATTACCGGTGCATATGGCGATTCTGTTAAATTGCCTAGTGCAACAAAATCTAACTCATTCTTTGTTGGGTGGTTTACCGATTCAACATTAGAAACTAAAGCTAGCGTCACAACTATGCCTGGCGAAAATATTACTTTATATGCAAAATGGATTGAAATGTATAATGTATTTGAAATGAATTCGATACAATATATGTATTTCGGCTCATATCCACAAAGCGTCGTTTCTGATTCTAATCTCACTACCGAATTAGATAAACTTGCGACAACTAATTCACGCGGATATTACGAATATAATGGAAATGAATATGCAAAGAAAAAAGTCTCTGCTTACGATTCATCTTATACATATGCAGATGGTTCATCTATCGGAAGTGACACAACAAAATATTTTAAAGTCGAGCCCATTCTTTGGAGAGTATTAAGTAGTGATTCATCAGGTAATTATACATTATTAGCTGATCAAATTATTAACGCACATTGCTATAACGAATATTACAGTAGTCTTCAAAATGGCTATTATGCAAATAATTATATGAACTCTAAAATTAGAACGTGGTTAAATAACGATTTCTTAACTTCGGCATTCAAAACAGCTGAAAATGGTGCAATTCTTACAACAGATGTTGATAATAGTGCATCTACAACGAATTCGTCTAGCAATCAATATGCTTGTGATAACACTAGTGACAAAGTTTATTTATTAAGTTATCAAGATTATCTAAATGCTGATTATGGATTCTCAACCAGTACATTAACAACATCAACTAGAACATGCAAGCCAACTGATTATGCTTTGGCTAACTATTGCTATCAACATAATGGAAGCGGATCGTATTGGACTCGCTCGCCTCATTCGTTCAGCTCCGGCCTCGCGTGGTACGTCTCCTATGGTGGCAATCTCGACTACCGCAACGTGTACAGTGCTAACCACGGCGTCCGTCCAGCTTTGACTATCAATCTTTAATTATCTTTTAGATAATCTAATATCGTTTGTTAGGCTAGAGTCTAACACCTTTGGAAATCAAAGGAGCAATTTACCTGGTTAATACCGAAAGTAGGGTGCTGTTCTATTGACTAGATTTATAGTTCCTATAAAATCTAGAGTGGTCTAGAGTGGAAATCTCTATAAAAATCCCAAAAACTATAAAATCTAAGGTGGTATTCCAAAAAAGAGTATCACCTTTGTTTTTTATAAGTGAGTATCAACATAATTCTTAATCTAAATCTTTCAAAGCTTTTGTAACCATATCCTACATCTATAACTTTTCGAATGTGGGAGTTGTCATTTTCTGCGATTGTGTTTGAATAACGTCTGCCTGTTTGGTTTCTTGTAAGACCATTTATTATTCCCGGATTCCATTTCTTATATGAATCAGCTACTTTATATAGCAATTCATTTCCATTTGAATTGAGCTTTGCAATTATTCGTTCCATAAATTTCTCTGCTTCTTTGCACGATTCATACTTATCATAATGAAATAATTCTTGCATAGCTGTAACATCATATCTTTTAGCGATTGTGGTGAAAGATTGAATCTCAAAGAATTCATTTTTGATTGCTGTTTCAACAAATTGCCTTATAGATTTATTTCTTTCGATTCCTATTAGTTCGAACGTGTGTGTTTTCCCACATTTCGGACATTTGTATCTAATTCTTTTGATTCTCAAATATTCTTTCATTGCAACAGTTGAACTAAGTTTGATTTCAATCCATTTGTAACTATGAATATGAAGAATTGAATTGTTGCAATTTGGACAAATTTTTTTATAACTTTCCTCAACCTCGTAAATGAATCCGTTTTCAAATTTGATTGTAATTAGTTCTTTGTTTACAAAATTAGAACTATCAAATCCAAATCGTGATAATAATGTGTTAAATCCATATGAAAAAACCTCCTTAATTGGACTAGTAACAAAACCATTATAGAGACTTTTTAAGTATTATTAAGTGAGCAAAACAGTGAAATTTTGTGTGTATCAGAAA
>CAVIPD010000020.1:0-16728 GCA_963644775.1 bacterium
CTTTAGTTATATTATATAAATTATTTGTTTTCAATTTCTTTGCTATCAACATCATAAACTGAAGCAATGCTATTACGTTTATCAAGAGCGGTTTGTGGAATACATAGATAGAATATCCCACCCAACGTTGAAACAAATATAATCGTAACAACACCCCAAGAAATTAGTTCATTTTTTACCTTGGCTTTCTTTAAATTATTAAGTGAGAATGCTCCAATAATAATTGGAAAGATAAGGTAGAATTGAAATATCATTCCAAGAATAATAAATACCTTTGATGCTTTAATCATATTTATGCTTGATAGAATGTGATTGTGCAACTATCGTCTGTTAATGATTCAATTTTAAATTTATAGCCAAATGATTTTCCGGAATTAAATTTGTAGTTTGAATATGTCTCATATCCAAATGAATCACCTGCTTGGAATAAATTATCGTTACTAATCGTAGAAACAGTTTGTTTTGGATCTCTACCAAGGTATTCAATTAACCAGTTATATTCTTTCTTTCCGTTAACAGTTCTTGTAACTGTATTTGAACCGGTATTTGAATTACCACACATAACATATTTACTTGTTCCTGTGGAAACGATTGAATCTGTATAGCTAATAAATTTACCAGTACCACCAGAATAGTCAACAAGAGCTAGACGTGAGTCGACATGGAAAATTTTTAATCCAGTATTTGTTGGAACAAGTGGATATGCTCCACAATACTTATGTTTACTATCAGCTTCATTAACTCCAGTACCGTTATATAGTTCAATTGAAATGTATTCTGTAAAGAATGTATTTCCGAATTTTTCATTATCTTTGAAATAACCACGATATGGAACCATGATACAATCACCAGTTTTTGTAAATGAGTTAATTGTAACTGTTGTTGGTCCTGTGACGACTGTAGGATTTGTCCAGCCAAGAATACTCTTAGAGTATGCGTTATGATCACCCACATTATGGTCCATCATATCAACACCACAAAGTGGTGAACGCTTATAATCATAGTCATAATAGTCAGCTAAGCCTAAACCGTGACCAGTTTCATGAACAATTGTGTGAGCGTCAACTTTAGCGATTCCATCACTAATTTCTTCGCATGTCCAAGGCCTCCATGTATCATTTTCGAATGTGCCGCCTTCAACAGTTGTGTAATATGATTGCCAAGCCCATTTCGATAATTTTGGAGCGCGTGTATCACCTTCAGTGCCTGTACCACCGCAATATGCCCAGAACATTTCATTGTCAATTGCAACATCACTACCACTTTCATTTGTATATGTAGCGTAGAATGGAGCACTATAAACCATTTCGATAAGATCAAAGCAACCATCATTATTGCTATCAAAATATTTTAAGAAATCTTTGCCACTTGTAAATTCAGTGCCATCTTCCTTTTTAAGTTCTTTATATTTTTTAGCAACATCATCGGTGTAATAACTAAGAATGTTTTGCGCTAGTTGTGCGGCTGTACCACCATTATCATGGAATTCTTTAGCAGATAAAGGTTTCCATGTTTGAACATTTGTAACAGCCTTAAACCAAGGAGCAACTATTCCGTTGAAATTGAGTTTGCCATAACTTGATTCTTTATAATAGCTCTTTAATGAATGCCATGATGTTTCACTAGCATCACCAAAATAAACTTTACGAATATCTTCTATAGCGTTATCTGCACCACGACCATTACCAGCTGGGTCGGTTGTGCCTTCTTTAAAATGCTTTAAAGCTTTATTATCTTTTGTTTCGGAATTGTAATACATTCCAATTTCAGATGCTGGATAATCAGTGAATTCAACTGGGACAACAAAGACTCTAGTATTACCAGTAGATGGAGCTGGGTATCCTTGTTTTTCACCATCTTTGATAACATTTGTCATTGTAATAATTTCAGTTTGATCTCTAAATTTACGTTGGTTGTTTGGATTTGGTGCTTCTTCACCACAACCAGCTGTTGTTAATGAAACAGCAATTAAAGAGCAAACTGTGAGTAATTTATTAATTTTCATAAATTAACCTCCTAGTAGTGAATATTTTACACGTATATATAAAAATTATGCAATAAAAAAGTGCCGTTAAATAACAGCACTTAATTAGTTAATTACCTATTCAGCTTCGTCTGGACGGTCGTGAGCTTCGATGTATTGTTGTTTAACTTGTTTCATCTTCTCAGCAACTGTAAATGACTTAATGTGTTCATTTGCCACTTCTTCGCTTAGTAATCCTTCACCAGCTGGAATAAGTTTACCAGTGATGACGTTTTCTTTTAAGCCGTGAAGTGGATCTGATTTAGCTTTAATAGATGCATCGGTAAGAACTCTTGTTGTTTCTTGGAATGATGCGCTTGATAAGAAGGATTTTGTTTCAAGAGCAGCTTTGGTAATACCAAGAATGAGTTTTTTACCTGAAGCTGGAGTTTTACCTTCCATTGCTGCTTCAGCGTTTTTAGAAGCGAATTCATCAATATCCACTCTAGTGCCAGGGATGAGGTCTGTTTCACCTGCATCGATGACAAAGACTTTCTTGAGCATTTGACGAATGATAACTTCAAGGTGTTTATCGCTAATAGAAATTGATTGATCACGATAAACCTTTTGAATTTCGCTGAGCATATAATTTTCAACAGTAACTGTTGAGCTAACATCAAGAAGTTTCTTAGGAGCAATAGCGCCAATAGTGAGTTTGCTACCACCGACAACTTCATCATTAACTGAGACACAAGCATGTGCGCCGAATACTGAAACGAATTCTTTTTCTTCAACATCGTTTTTAACAACGAATGTATAACGTCCGCCGTTTTCTTCGATCTTGATGACTTTACCAGCAATTTCGGAGATGAGAGCTTCACCTTTTGGATTACGGGCTTCAACAAGTTCTTGAACTCTTGGAAGACCTTGGGTAATATCGCTACCAGCAACACCACCAGAGTTGAATGTTCTCATTGTAAGCTGTGTACCAGGTTCACCAATTGATTGGGCAGCCATAATACCAACAGCTTCACCTAATTCAACAACTTTACCTGTGGCGAGGTTACGTCCATAACAATGGACACAAACACCGTTTTTGGTTTCACAACCGAAGAGTGATCTAATTTCAACTTCCTTAATACCTGCATCTTCAATTGCTTTAGCAGCTTTTTCATCGATTAATGTATTTTCAGGAACAATTATTTCACCTGTGGTTGGATTTGTGATTGCTTTTAGTGAGAATCTACCAACAAGACGATCAAATAATGGAACAATAACAATGTCTTTAACTTCATCACGAATTGCTTTGACAACAAAGCCGTGATCTGTGTGACAATCTTCTTCGCGAACAATGACATCTTGGCTAACATCAACAAGTCTTCTTGTTAAGTAACCTGAGTCAGCTGTCTTAAGAGCAGTATCAGCACCACCTTTACGAGCGCCGTGAGTACCAATGAAGTATTCACCAACTGTCATACCTTCACGGAAGCATGATTTAATTGGAAGTTCAATAGCTTCACCCTTAGGGTTCTGCATCAAACCACGAATACCAGATAATTGTGTTAAGTTTCCGATTGATCCACGAGCTCCACTATCTTGCATCATGAAGATTGGATTACGTTTATCAAGTTCGAATTCGGCAGAAAGTCTACTTGAAACTTCACTCTTAACATCGGTCCAAACTGCACAAACTTCCTTGTGATGTTCTTCGTCAGTAAGAAGGCCTTTGTTATATAAGTGATTGAGTTGTTCAACTTTCTTATCACCTTCAGCAATTAATTCACCCTTAGTTGAAAGGATTGGGACATCGCTAAATGCGATTGTAAAGCCAGCACAAGTTGAATATTTAAAGCCTTGGTCTTTCATTTTATCAAGAACAGCAGATGTCTTGGATGTACCATAACGAGAATAAATTTCGTTAATAATATTTCCTAAATCTTTCTTCTTGAAAGGAGCATAAAGAGGTTTTTCGGCAATATATTTCTTAATATCTGTGCCCATTGGGACAAAGAATTCTTCTAAATCACCTTTTAAATTTCTCTTGTCTGAACTATTTAAATATGGGAAATCTGCAGGGAAAATCAAGTTGAATATGACTTTACCAACTGTAGTAATCATATATGAATGGTTCATCTTATCTGTGAATCCAGTTTTATTCAAACTTGAACCACGAATAGCGATACGTGTGTGAAGATGTGCTTGTTTAGTTTGATAAGCAAGTATAACTTCATCGATTGAACGATAAACCTTTCCTTCGGCGTTACCATAGATTTGGAATAATTCATATTCTTCCATGTCACCTTTTGCTTTACGACGTGAAGCACGAGCAAGAAGTGCATCTTTGGTTTCTTCCATAGTGAGGTAATAATTACCAAGAACCATGTCTTGAGATGGAGTAACGATAGGTTTTCCATCCTTAGGACCAAGAATGTTATTACTTGCAAGCATTAATTCAAGTGCTTCTCTTTGTGCAGCCTTACTTAAAGGTAAGTGGACAGCCATTTGGTCACCATCGAAGTCAGCATTGAAACCAGCACAAACAAGTGGGTGAAGACGAATTGCACGTCCTTCAACTAGTTTTGGTTGGAATGCTTGAATACCTAAACGGTGAAGTGTAGGAGCGCGGTTGAGTAATACTGGATGATCTCCAATAATCTCTTCAACAATATCAAACACAATTGGATCATAATGATCGATGAATTTTTCAGCGGTCTTATGAGCGGATGCATATCCACGATTAATAAGAATGTTAATGATATAAGGTTTTAATAATTGGATGGCCATTTCACGTGGTAAACCACATTGATACATCTTAAGATCTGGTCCGACAGCGATAACTGAACGTGCAGAATAGTCAACACGTTTGCCAAGAAGATTTTGTCTAAATCTACCTTGTTTACCTTTTAGACCAGAAGATAATGATTTTAAGGCACGTCCTGATGCACCTTGGACAGGTTTATTACGACGTCCATTATCAATTAAAGCATCGACAGCTTCTTGAAGCATACGACGACCATTCATTAAGATAACGTTTGGTGCATTTAAATCAATCATCTTTTTAAGACGAGCATTACGAGTAATGACTCTTCTATAAAGATCATTTAAATCGCTAGCGGCAAATCTGCCACCATCGAGTTGAAGCATTGGGCGTAAATCTGGTGGTATAACTGGAATAACATCTAGAACCATCCATTCAGGCTTGTTTTGAGACTTTCTGAAAGCTTCAATAACTTCAAGACGCTTAACGTATTTAGCGCGTTTTTGACCTGTAGAATTGCTAACTTCTAATGAAACAGTTTCGAATTCTTTATCTAAATCAACTTCAGAAAGAAGACGTTTGATTGCACTAGCACCTTCACCAAATTCAGCACCAGTATATTTAGAAATGAATTTTGAGACTGATAAGAAGTCAAATGCTTCTGATAAATTTGCTAAGTTGTTGATATGTCCTTGAGCAGTCTCATAATCGGCACTATTCATGTCGATACGTGGGAGAATCTCTTGGATTGAGGCAACGAATATATCACGAGCAGTCTTTTCATCAAGGAATTGACGATATTTTAAGACTTTAGATGTGCCAGGATTGAGGCAAAGGTGTGAAATAAAGTAAACAACTTCTTCAACTTGCTTTGGTGGAAGATCGAGAAGTAAACCGATACGGCTTGGAATACCTTTTAGATACCAAATATGAGTACATGGTGAAACAAGTTCAATATGGCCCATACGTTCACGACGGACGTCTTTGGTAATAACTTCAACGCCACATTTTTCGCAAACTCTACCGGCATCTTTTATCTTCTTATATTTTCCACAATGACATTCATAGTCTTTACTAGGACCAAATACCTTTTCACAGAAAAGGCCATCTGGTTCAGGTTTTTGACTACGATAGTTAATAGTTTCAGCTTTAGTGATTTCACCATGGCTCCATTTACGAATGGTTTCTGGGGAAGCAAGACCAACACTGATTGATGATAAATTCTTTACGTCAAACATATTTTCTTACCTCCTTATTGAAGAGCCTCATTAGCGTCGTATTCGCCGCTAGAAAGGTCTGCTTCTTCATCGCCTTTAGAACCTGTAATATTTCTAATAGCTGAATTAATTTTGCGTTCTTCTTGTTGAGCTTCATGAGCTAATTGATCTGTGTCAATTACATTATGTTCATTATCAACAAGTTTGACATCGATGCATAGACCTCTAAGTTCTTTAACAAGAACTTTGAAGGCTTCAGGGATGCCTGGTTTAGGAATCGGTGTTCCTTTAATGATGGATTCGTAAGCTTTACGACGGCCAACACGATCATCGGATTTGAGAGTGAGGATTTCTTGTAATGTATGGGCAGCGCCATAAGCTTCAAGAGCCCAGACTTCCATTTCACCAAATCTTTGACCACCATTTTGAGCTTTACCTCCAAGTGGTTGTTGTGTAACTAAACTATATGGTCCAGTTGCACGAGCATGTAACTTGTCATCAACCATGTGAACAAGTTTAATCATATACATAACGCCAACAGAGATTCTTTCATCGAATCTTTCACCTGTACGGCCATCATATAATGTTGTCTTACCATCTGGATCGATACCGGCTTTATTCATAAGATCAAAGATCTCTTCGTTTGTAATACCATCAAAGACTGGTGTAGCAACTTTAATACCAAGTTTTTTACATGCAAGTCCTAAATGCATTTCAAGAATTTGACCGATATTCATACGGGATGGAACGCCAAGAGGATTAAGCATGATATCAACTGGAGTACCATCTGCTAAGAATGGCATATCTTCAACTGGTAATATACGGGAAATAACACCCTTGTTACCATGACGTCCTGACATCTTATCACCTTCAGAAATTTTACGTTTTTGAGCGATGAAGACGTGGACTGATTTCTTGACACCTAATGGTAATTCATCACCATTATCGCGTGAATAAACCTTAACATCAAGAACGATACCAGCACCACCATGTGGAACTTTCTTAGAAGAATCTTTCATGTCTTTTGTCTTTTCAGCAAAGATGGCCATGAGAAGTTTTTCTTCTGGTGTAGGTTCACTTTGTCCTTTTGGTGTAACTTTACCAACTAAGATATCATCTTCGTGGACTTCTGTACCAACGATGACAATACCATTTTCGTCAAGGAACGCTTTTGCTTGTTCGCTGACGTTAGGAATGTCGCGTGTAATTTCTTCAGGTCCAAGTTTTGTGTCGCGGCAATCAACAATATATTCTTCAATATGAATTGAAGTATATGTATCATCTTTGACAAGTCTTTCGGACATGATGACAGCATCTTCGTAGTTATAGCCATCCCAGGTCATGAATGCGACTGTGACGTTTTGTCCTAAAGCTAGATCACCATTTTGCATTGCTGGACCATCAGCAAGGATTTGGCCTTTCTTAACTTCATCACCAACATGACATGTAGCGACTTGGTTAATGCATGTGCCTTGATTACTTCTTTCGAATTTTTGTAATTTATATTCGCGCACGCTCTTTCCTTCTTTAACGCGAATAGTTTGACTATCGACATATTTAACAACGCCGTCATTAACAGCAACAACAGCTAATCCTGAGTCCTTAGCAATCTTATGTTCTAAACCTGTTCCAACAAATGGAGCTGTAGGTTTAAGAAGTGGTAATGCTTGACGTTGCATGTTAGCGCCCATAAGAGCACGTTTAGCATCGTCGTTTTCTAGGAAAGGAATACAAGCTGAAGCAACTGAGACAACTTGTTTTGGTGAAACATCCATATAATCGATTAAGTTAACATCGACTAAGACATTTTCACCATTATGACGAGCAATGACTTCACTATCAGTAATGTAGCCATCTTTATCTAAATGAACATCATCACTTGCGATATAATGGTCTTTTTCCATATCGGCAGATAAATATTCACTTTCATCTGTAACATGTAGACCTTTTTTATCTTTAACAACAATACGGTATGGAGTTTCAAGGAATCCATATTTATTAACTTTTCCGTATGAAGCTAAGTTATTGATCAAACCAATATTTTGACCTTCAGGTGTTTCAATAGGACAAATACGTCCGTAGTGAGTTGGGTGGACGTCACGAATAGCCATTGAGGCACGTTCGCGTGTAATACCACCTGGACCTAGAGCCGAAATACGACGCTTATTTGTTAACTCAGAGAGTGGGTTAACTTGGTCCATGACTTGTGAAAGTTGGTTTGTTGCGAAGAATTCGCGGATTGATGATGTTAATGGTTTGACAATAATAAGTGATGAAATTGATGCTGTGTTCAAGTCAGAAATAGACATCTTTTGTTGAACTGTCTTAACCATTTTGGATAAGCCGATTCTAAATTGTGTTTGAACAAGTTCGCCGACACAACGAATACGTCTATTGCCAAGGTTATCAATATCATCGACATCGCCAAATCCAGCCATGATATTCATCATGTATGAGAATAAAGCAATGATATCAGAGAATGCCATCCATTCAATTGTAAGATTTAAATCTGTACCGATAATGTTTTGGACTGAATCTTTCTTATCATCAACATAAACTTTAATCATGTTGACTTTACCTGCGAATGTTTGTTCAAGCTCTGCTTTAGAACCTTTGCTGTCTTTTGCTTTTGGGGCAGTTTTCATTAATGCCTCGACTAAGGCTTTGTTAGCCTTAATTGTCTTTAAATGCGCTCCATTTTCAAAGACTTCATCATCTTGTAATTTAATGACATCTTTCTTAGAAAGATAATCACCTTTTTTGAATAAGATATTGCCGTTAGCGTCTACTAAATCTTCTGCAAGATAACGACCTGCTAATCTAGCATAAATACCTAATTTGTTACGACATTTGAAACGTCCAGCTGGACCAACATCATAACGTCTATGGTCGAAGAATTTTTGAATTAAGAACGTAGCAACACCTTCTTCTGTGATAGGTTCGCCTGGTTTTAATTTTTTAAAGATTGTAACAAGCGCGCTTAATGCGTCTTTTGTTTCTTCATCTTTATTAATTGTATTCTCCAACATTTCATTATCACCAAATAATTTGGTTAATAATTTTGGATCTTCTAAACCGATAGCTTTGAATAATACAGTTGCTGGCATCTTCTTTTGACGGTCGATGCGAACATTGATTAATCCTTTTTGATCAGTTTCAAATTCTAACCATGTACCTCTTGTTGGAATAAGATCAGCATTAAATATATATTTACCTGATTTATCAAGAGTCTTACTTAAGTAAGCACCTGGTGAACGTACGATTTGGCTAACGATGACACGTTCTGCACCATTAATAACGAAGGTACCGCTGTTTGACATTAATGGAACGTCGCCCATAAAGACGCTATGTTCCTTAATTTCACCAGTTTCTTCATTACGCAAACGTAAATTTGCGTATAATTTTGCAGAATATGTATAGCCATGAGCTTTACATTCAAGGAATGAGTGAATTGGATCTTTGAGTTCACATGAAACATAATCTACGAAAACGTTTTCTGTGTAGTTAGCTATTGGGAAGACTTCTTTCATGACTTCGTCAATGCCATGCTCTAAGAACCATTGGTAAGAATCTGTTTGAATTTCTACAAGGTTTGGGAGTTCCAAATTACCAGAAATTTTAGAAAAGTTAATTCTATCATTTGGTAATAATGGATAATTTTTATAAGTATTGCTCATGTAATGGCTCCTTTACTTATTTCACTTTTGTTGCTTTTAGGATGTAATATCCTTTGCATTTTTTTAAGACTTCGGAATTTCCGAAGACCTCTTCGAGATATGCTTTGACGGATAATGCTCCTTGTGCTTTACGCACAACAACATAAAGAGAACCGCCATCAATTAAATGAGATTTCGCATCGACGTAAATGGCGTAGGTAACTTTTTTACCAGCCCTTATCGGTGGATTGCTCACAATTGAATCATATAATCCTTCAATCTCTATATAGATGTCACTTTGAAGGCAGGTGACTCGTTGGCTTAACGAGAGCTTTTGCGCATTGCGTTCACATAATGCAAGTGCGCGCGTATTGACATCTGAACATGTTACGTTCAATGAGGGGGAAAAGTATGCCAATGTTAAGCCTATTGGCCCTATTCCACATCCGATGTCAAGCATCTTTCCTTTAAGAGTTAGAGGGAGTAGAGTTTCAATCAAAATTCTGCTCCCTTTATCTAACTCATTTTTAGAAAAGACACCTTGATCAGATATTAGTTGAAACTTAATTCCATTTATTTCATATTCAACAGTTCTCTCTTTAGAAGGGAGATTCTTATCGTTTATAAAATAATGCGAATTATTCATCTAATACCAAAAAAATGAAAGTTATTATTTAACTTCGACTTCTGCACCAGCAGCAACAAGATTTTTCTTGTGTTCTTCTGCTTCAACTGGTGAAATGTGTTCTTTGATGTTGCATGGAGCGCCATCAACTAACTTCTTAGCATCCATTAAGCCTAAACCTGTGATAGCTTGGACAGCTTTGATAACTGCAACTTTTGCAGCACCACATGATTTGAGAACTAATGTAACTTCGGTTGGTCCTTTAGCAACTTCTTCTTCTGCTGGAGCTGCTGCGACTGCTACTGGAGCAGCTGCTGTGACACCAAATTCTTCCTCGACTGCTTTAACGAGATCATTGAGCTCGAGAACAGTCATTTCTTTTAAGGAAGCAATAATTTCTTCTTTTGTTAACTTTGCCATAATAATTTCCTCCTAATTAGGCATTTTTACTATCCGCTACTGCTTTGACTGTGCAAGCGAAACTGCGGATAGGTGCTTGCAAGCACGATAAGAACATGGAAATTAATCCTTCGCGGTTTGGTAGTTTTGCGACTTCTTTAATTCTAGCTGCATCAACAAACTTGCCTTCGACTAAGCCTGCTTTGATAACGAGTTTGTCGTTTCTCTTAGCAAATTTAGCAATTGCTTTAGGCATTCCTGTGACATCAGAAGAGAAAATAAAGGCATTGCTACCTGAGAGGTATTCGTCTAATTCGTTAATTCCAAGGTTTGTTATAGCCTTATGAACTAATGTGTTCTTGAAAACACCGAATGAGGCGTTAACCGCTTTTAAAGATTTTCGAAGTTCACTAATTTCAGCAACTGTAAGTCCACGATATTCAACGATAGCGACTGATGAAGCATCTTTGAATGATTTTTCTAATGAACTAACAATCTCTTTTTTAGATTCGAGAGTCTTTTGATTCATTGTTCTACCTCCTTTGTAAATTGTTTTTGAGAGTCTCAATATACTTGGGAATATTTACCTGGGTAACATGATTAAGCCCCTTGGCCGTTACTGTCTATGGTATATTGTGCTCTATAGAGAGTTACATTCCTTCGAAAACGAAACGAATGCTTGGGCCCATTGTTGTGTGAATAACAGCGGTCTTAATGTAAGAACCTTTAACTGCTGATGGTCTAACTTTAACTAAGACATTTGTTAAGGCAACAAGGTTTTCAACGAGATCTTTTGTAGCAAAGCTGACACGTCCGATTGATAGAGCCATATTGGCATCCTTATCAAGGCGGTATTCAACCTTACCAAGTTTGATTTCTTTAATTGCTTTTGCGATATCAACAGCAACTGTGCCTGTCTTTGGGTTTGGCATTAAACCTTTTGGACCAAGGACACGACCCATTTTACCGAGTTCGCCCATCATTTCTGGTGTAGCAACGATAATATCGAAATCGAACCAGTTCTCCTTTTGGATTTTTTCAAGTAATTCCTTACCTCCGGCATAATCCGCGCCGGCATTTTTAGCTTCATCAACTTTAGATGTGATAGCACAAATCTTCTTTGTCTTACCATTACCATGTGGAAGAATGAGAGTTCCTCTGATTTGTTGGTCAGCCTTAGTTGTATCGACATTCATGTGGAATGATACATCGATTGTGGCATCAAATTTGACTGTTGATGTTTTCTTGACAAGTTCGCATGCTTCTTCAAGAGAATAGACCTTGGATGCGTCGACAAGTTCAAGAGCTTTCTTATAATTTTTTGAAAGTTTCATAATTACTCGTCAATCGCGATACCCATATTACGAGCGCTGCCAGCAACAATTTTCATTGCAGCTTCGACGTCGTCACAGTTAAGATCTGGTAATTTGTATTCAGCGATTTCTTTAAGTTGAGCTTTACTGATATGGCCAACAATTGTTTTTGGATTGGCTGAGCCTTTTTTAACACCAGCAGCTTTGAGGATTAAACCTGCAACTGGAGAAGTCTTGATTACAAAGTCATGGGACTTGTCTTCATAAGCTGTGATGATTACTGGAACGATTTCACCACGACGGTCTGCTGTTTTAGCATTGAAGTCTGTACAGAACTTAGGCATGATAACACCTGCTGATGCTAACTTTGGTCCTGGTTTAGCTTCACCACCTGGTAATTCCATCTTCACAACTTTGACGATTTTTTTACTCACGTGACATTTCCTCCTTCTTTTTTAGATTTTGTCCGTGTTGTGGTTAACGGGTATAATCGATGCCCTTCCACAATACGCTTGTCATATATGTACTTGCACGCTCTCTCCGTGAAGACGATATGCGAATGTGATTTTAACAAATCACTCACGTATACGCAAGAAAAAAGTGCAAAACTTTCGAATTGCACTTATATAAAACACTTTGTGTTTTGATTATTTTACTTTTCGATAAATCAAAAATAGTGAATTTAAGGTCATCACGACAGTTAGACCTGTGTCAGCAAGCATTGCAACAATCATTCCGGCGCTGCCTAAAACTCCAAATACAAGGAGCAAAATAACAGTTAATTTTACGGTAAGTGAGAAGCAAATATTGAATAAGGCAACAACTCTAGTCATCTTGGCAATACGCATAGCATCATATATCTTTAAAGGGTGATCTTGCATGATAACAACATCAGCATTTTCAACTGCAACATCACTGCCAATACCGCCCATAGCAAAGCCGATATCTGCTCTAATAATTGATGGAGTATCATTAATACCATCACCAGCAAAAGCAACTAATTTTTTAGTTTTATTATTTTCAATTGCTTCTTCAACAAATTTTGTTTTGTCTTGAGGCAATAATTTTGAATGGTAATATTTGATTCCAACTTTGTTGGCGACATATTCAACTGTTGATGCTTTATCACCAGAAAGAAGAATTGTTTTAATGCCCATTTTATCTAATTTTTCAATTAATGTTTTTGCACGATCTCTAACAACATCTTGAAGAACAACATAGCCAATATATTTACCGTTTTTTGCAACATAAATAATTGTTCCAGGAACTTCAATTTCTTCAGCAGAAACGTCATATTTTTTCATTAATTCAATGTTACCTGCAAGAATAATATTTCCTTCATCATTAGTCTTAATTCCTAAACCTGCAAGTTCTTCATATTCCACCTGTTTCAAAGCTAATTCAGAAACATTTTTATGAAGAGTTATTGCTTTAGCAATCGGGTGATTAGAACGTGATTCTGCCGCTAATAAACAATACTCAAATTCATCTTCTGAAACACCATTGGTGACGATTTTACTAACTTCAAAATTGCCATAAGTTAAGGTACCAGTTTTATCTAAGAATAAGATACCAACTTTGCATAATGAATCTAAGTAATTTGCGCCCTTGATAACAACACCTCTTTTTGAGGCAAGACCAATACCAGCAAAATATGCTAATGGGACAGATATAACAATTGCGCATGGGCATGAAACAACAAGAATTGCTAACCCTGTAAATATTGCGTCGCTCCAATCATTAGTAACTAAACCAAAAATAACAGCAAACAAAATGCCTATAGCAAATACTGTTGGAGTATAAATCTTAGCAAACTTATCAATAAATTTTTCAGCCTTTGCTTTTCTTTCACCACTTGATTGAACAAGTTCAAGAATTTTTGAAATTGTTGAATCTGCAAAGACTTTATTAACCTTGAGTGTAATTGATCCACTTCTTAATATTGAACCACTTAATGCATTAGCGCCAATTAAAGCGTCGACTGGCATCGGTTCACCTGTTAATGAAGACATATCAAGAGTGCCTTGACCATCAATAATTTCGCCATCTACAGGAATAATTTCGCCAACACGAACAATGATTATATCATTAACTTTTAATGTTTCTGGTTTAACTTGTACTATTTTATCATCGCAAACTAAGTTAGCAGTATCTGCTCTTAAATCAATTGCTTTAGATATAGCAGCTTTAGATTTACCAGTTGCAAAAGCCTCAATTAGTTCGCCTATTTGATACAAAATAACAACTAATGCACCTTCATGCATTTCTATGATAATGTCATTTTCGCTTTCTTTAAGCACTTCAAAATGAGTTAAGAATGCAAGTGCAAAAACGCCAACACTAGATATTGTTAATAACAAATTCATATCTATCGGATTTTGTAGATGAATAATATTTTTAATAACCTTAAAGATAATGTCATAAAGCATCGTTGATGCAGCAATAATATATAAAATTACTGATGCAATGTGAAAATCATCACCTGTAATTTTGCTAACAATAAATCCTGCAACAGTTAAAACAATAGCTAGGATTATTCTTGTTAGATTAAATATAAAATCCTTTGTAATTATGCTTTGATTAACTTTATTACCGCGATTAAGCAATTCAATTCTTAATGGATCAGAATTAATTTCTTTAATCTTATTGATTAAAGTATCTAAATCATAAGGATTATCTTTGTAATTAACATAAAGTCGATCGTTTGCAAAATCAATTGTGGCTTCAAGGATGTTTTCATCATTACTTAAATAACGTTCAACCTTTTTGGCGCAGTTAGGGCAATCGAATCCTGAGATGTGATAAATAACTTTTTTCATATATACACGCTTTCTTGCTACAATATCTTATATTAATTTAATTACACGCGCTACTAAAAAGCACCACAACTTTTTGTGATGCTAATTATGATTTGATTAGATTCTTTCGATTTCTGAGAATTCAACATCAACAACTGTTGAACGACCGAAGAAGATTGTTTCGACTTTGCAAGCGCCTGTGGATTTATCAATTGATTTGATGCATCCTTCGGTGCCTTCAAGAGGTCCTGCGATGATTTTGACTCTATCATCGATGTTATAGTTATCATACATTGATGAATCGATCATATTCATACGTTTTAAAACTGGTTCCATTTCAGCACGTGAAACCGGGGTTGGCTTTTGTCCACCACCAGCGGATCCTGCAATACCAGTAACACCTGGTGTATTACGAACATAGTACCAGATTTTATCGGTCATAATCATTTCGACAAAGACATAACCTGGGAATAAGTTTTTCATTTTGAATTTTCCAGGCTTTTGAAGTCCAGTTTCTTTATCGATAACAGGAACTTCTTGTTCAGCAACCAAAACATTGAAGATAAAATCTTGTAAACCTAATGTTTCAATTCTTTTACGTAAGTTGTCAGCAACTTTCTTCTCGTGTTGTGAATAAGTGTTGACAATATACCAATGTTTATCACCTAATTCTGCCATAAACTACCTCCTAAAAAAGCGAACGGAATAAGTTAATAGCAGCTTGAGTTGAACTTGAGTCTGTACTAACTTCATTTTTCTTTAATCCAGCAAACAATTGTTTAAGTTGACCAATTAATGTGCCAGCAGCCCAGTCTTCAACTGATAGAATTAAAGCTGTAAATGCACAAATAAGAACAACTGCGATTAACACAGGAAAAAAATGTTCTTTCTTAGGCCAACGAACACGTTTACCTTCTTTGATTACTTCTTTTGTATATTTCTTAACGCCCATAAGTAACCTCCTATTTGCTCTCTTTATGCAATGTCATTTTATTGCAATGAGAACAATATTTTTTTATCTCAAGACGTTTTGTGTCCCCTTCTTTTTTAGTTGTCGAGTAATTTCTACTCAAACATTCAGGGCAAATTAAAATAACTTTCTTTCTCATATGATTGTTACCCTATTAACATCTTGTGTTTAGTATCATAAAACTGTATAAGCTAATTGTCAAATAATAAATAAATTATTTCGTTAGGTAAAAGTTGACTTATCTATTCTCCAATAAACTAACAACTTTATCCATGACATCGGTTTGATATTCTTCAATTTTTCCAGCGTCAACTTTATTGGCCAATTCCGGATCAATTGGTATTTCGCATAAAACATCGAGACCATGACGTTTTACATCATCAGCAAAATGTCCATTCCCAAACACAGTGACTTTATCACCACATTTTGGACATTTAATATACGCCATATTTTCGGCAACACCTAAAATTGGAATATTCATCATCTTTGCCATATTAATTGATTTAGCAACAACCATGGAAACTAATTCTTGAGGGGAACTAACAACAATTATTCCATCGATAGGAATCATTTGAAAAACTGTTAATGGAATATCACCAGTACCTGGTGGCATATCAATAAGTAAATATTCAACATCTCCATAAATTACATCTGTGAATAATTGTTGAACAAATGATGCGACAAGAGGTCCTCTCCAAATAATAGGAGATTCGTCATCTTCTAATAAAAGATTTGCACTCATGATTTTAACGCCGTGATTAGACATGACTGGATATAAACCATTTTCATCATTTTCGGCGAGTTTTCCTTTTAAGCCAAATGCTTGAGGAATACTCGGACCAGTAACGTCTGCATCAATGACAGCGACACTATGTCCTTTCTTTGATAATGAGGACGCTAAAAGTGAAGTAACTAAAGATTTACCAACTCCACCTTTTCCGCTAATAACCGCATAAATTTTTTTAATATTTGATAATTCATGAGGTTTTAATTTTTCAATAACTCTTGATTCGCAACCTTCTTGTGAAC
>CAVIPD010000021.1:0-13000 GCA_963644775.1 bacterium
TGTTTTGTTTGCCAGTCAAAATTAATTATCTATCCATTTATAATGAGGATTCTTTTATCTTTCCTTATAAAAATTTTTCTTCTTCTAATGTTTGATTATTTCATATTTTGTTAGATTTATATTTTGTAATAATCAAAAAAAAGAAAAAGCACCATAAGGTGCTTAATCTTATAATAAGTGAATTATTTAATAACTCTTGCTCTAAGAGCGACGCCTTCGAAGGCACATTCGCAGAATGATTTATCAACTTCGAATAATGATGCACCGAAGTGGCCTTTAACTCCTGAGACCATTTTCTTAATTGAAGCGTTCTTGCTAACGATATCTTGAACTTCTTTAGATTTATCGCCTTCATATAAAACGAGTACTCTAACGCCTTCTTTTACGCCTAAATCAAGTCTTGGATAGTTAACTGAGTTAATAATATTTCCATTTTCGATATAATCGACAACTTGTTTAGCTGCCATTGCTGCACAGTTATCTTCAGCTTCTTCAGTTGAAGCACCTAAGTGAGAAATAGCAATTACGCCATCCATATTGGCAGTCTTATGGTTAGGGAAGTCTGTAACATACTTTCTAACTTTACCTGCTTTGATGGCTTCTTCTAAGTCAGCGTCATTAACGATAGCATCACGAGCACAGTTAATAATGACAACACCATCCTTCATTTTTGCTAATGCATCTTTATTAATCATGCCACGAGTTGCGTCAAGAAGTGGAACGTGGACTGAGATATAATCAGCACGTTTATAAAGTTCATCGTATGAAACGATTTCAATATCAGCTGGGCAAAGATGTTTATTTTTTTCAACTGTAGCTATACTTGGTTCGACAGCAATGACGTGCATTCCAAGTCCACCAGCAGCACCGGCAACCAAAGCACCAATTGCGCCTAAGCCAATAATACCAAGTGTCTTGCCAAGAATTTCTGTTCCAGCAAATGCACCTTTAGCTTTTTCCATGGATTTATTAATTAGTTCATCACCCTTATTATCTTCAACCCATTTCATTGAGCCTTTAATATCCCTAGCAGCAAGTAACATAGCAGCAATTGTTAATTCTTTAACAGCATTTGCATTTGCACCTGGAGTATTAAAGACAACAACACCTGCTTTTGCGTATGGTTCTAGTGGAATATTATTAACACCAGCACCAGCACGAGCAACTGCAACTACTCTTTTATCAAGAGTGGTTTCAAGCATGTTTGCACTTCTAACCAAGATAGCATCACATGCGTTAATATCTTCAGTAAGTTTGTATGAACTTGGAAGAACTTTTAAACCAACTGGAGAAATCTTATTTAAACAATGTATATCCATTATTTATGAGCCTCTTCGAATTCTTTCATGTATTTAACAAGAGCTTCAACGCCTTCTTTTGGCATAGCGTTATAAATTGAAGCACGAAGTCCGCCTGTTAAACGGTGACCTTTAAGATTTGTGAAGCGATATTTTTTTGCGCCTTCTAAGAATTCAGCGTCAAGTTCTTCACTTGGTGTACGGAATGTAACGTTCATTAATGAGCGATCTTTCTTTGTGACATATGGTGTGAAGAGTTTACTATTATCTAAGTAGTCATAAAGAATCTTAGCTTTTTCTTCATTTGCTTTTGCTCTAGCAGCAAGTCCACCATTTTTAAGTAACCATTTAAAAACCAAACCACAAATGTAAATACCAAATGTTGGAGGTGTGTTGTACATAGAACCATTTTCAACATGAAGTCTATAATCAAAATATGCTGGAAGTGGGTTTCTTGGTGTACGTGCAAGTAAATCATCACGAATGATAAGAATGGTAACACCTGCTGGACCAACATTTTTTTGTGCACCAGCGTAAATCATACCGAATTTCTTAACATCGATTGGTTCGCTTAAGAAACATGATGACATATCGCAAATCAATGGAATGTCACCTGTCTCTGGATATTCTTTATATTTTGAACCAAAGATTGTGTTGTTATCACAAATATAGACATAATCAGCATCTTTAGAGAATTTAAGTCCTTTGACATCAGGAATGGTTTTGAAGTTATCTCCTTCACCTGTTGCAATGACATTAACTTCTCCAAAAAGTTTTGCATCTTTAATAGCTTTCTTTGTCCAAACGCCTGTATTAATATAATCAGCTTTGCCATTAACCATAAAGTTAAGTGGAATTAAAGCGAATTGAAGCGTGGCACCACCTTGTAAGAATAAAACTTTGTAGTTTTCTGGAATGCCAATTAATTTACGAAGATCAGCTTCAGCTTCATCAATAATTGCTTGATAAACTTTTGAGCGGTGTGACATTTCCATGACCGACATGCCTGATCCTTTATAATCAAGCATTTCCGCGGCGGCTTGCTCGAGGACTTCCTCAGGAAGCATCGCTGGTCCAGCGGAGAAATTATAAATGCGGTTTTCTTTCATTTTATACTCCTTTTTTTAGTTATTTAATTCTCTTAGATTCGAGATAATAACGCTTTTCTTGGGCGTGTCCCATTGAGAATGATTTTCTCGGAAGGACATCATCCGCGGCAATGTAATCAAAGACATCACCTTTTGTTAAAGCTGGCATTGCAATAGCAATTGAACCAGCATTTTTGTTTGCGCAGTCGATTAATTCACTTTCATCATGAATATAATCAACAACAACATCTGAATGTGACTTTAAATATTCATCAATATATGATTGGACAATCTTGTAACACATTGGAGCATTCTTTGGCATATTAAGAACTTTCTTGCCACCATTTTTAGTGTAAGAGAAAGACTTAAATTCACCACCAAGTTTAGGTTCAAGACCTTTTAAGAAATCTTCTTTGGCATTAAAAATAACTCTATGAATTGGCTCAAAGATTAATCCCTTATCATAAATATTGAGTGCTTCTACTAAAGCGTATCTAGCAGGATGATTTTTCTTTTCCTCTTCTGAAAGATTAACTTTAATCTTGTCCCAATGTGCTTTAGCAGTTGCAAGTGAGTGGTTACCATCACCAACGATAAATAATAATCCATTACCATTTTTCTTAAGTAAGTTATTAAATTTATCAATGACTGGTTTAGTATCACTGACTTTATAACCAGTGATATGGCCACCGCCCATGTTTAATTCAAAATCATAAACTTTTTCGAGTTTATTTCTATTCTTATATAATTCTTCGACAATTGAACACTCTTTATCATCAAATAAGAATAAAATGTGTGGAAGTTCAACTGGAGCATTCTCTCTAATTTTGAGTCTTGGAGGGATACGCTCAACAATTGTAGCTTCGCTAGCGCGAATAAGGCTCTTAACTCCTTTAGCGTATGTATAGTCTTCTAAATCAATAGCAATCACAAGTCCTAAACGACGTTCAACAACATTTGTCTTACGATCTACAAGAATGAAGCAATTACCTTGATCAACAAGAACATTTTTATCTAAATATTCTTCAATATTTTTATTGATGTTAGCAATGTATTTACCTTCATCAACATGTCCTAAATACGCTTCTGGAAACATCATGTGATAAGTTGATGGTTTATTTTTTGTTAACTTATCAACATCATTCCAGTATTCCAAATTGGATGTAAATTGATCACATGCGATAACCGCAAATGCATTCAAATCAACATCCTTACGTGGAAGCAATATATGTGGAGCAACGATTGTTGGCATTAGCAAACACCTTGAGCAAGCATTGCTTCAAAGACTTTTAAGAAGCCTGCAATATTTGCACCTAAAGCAACATTGTTTGGTTGTCCAAACTTAGCAGCTGTTTCATAGCATTTTTTGAAGATATCTTTCATGATATTTTGTAATCTTGCATCAACTTCTTCAAATGACCATGGTAAGTGAATTGCGTTTTGTGTCATTTCTAATCCTGAAACAGCAACACCACCAGCGTTACTTGCTTTACCAGGAGCAAAGAGAACACCATTGTTATTGAAGTAGCGAATTGCTTCAACGTCACATGGCATATTTGCACCTTCGACAAGCATATAGCAACCATTTTCTTTTAAGAGTTTAGCGTCAGCTTCGTGAATTTCACCTTGTGTAGCACATGGGAGTGCAATATCACATGGTGTAGACCACATCTCATGTGGATCACCAACGAATTTAACGCCCTTATGGTCATTAGCATAATCTTTTGAGAACATGCCTTTTGCTTTAGCGTGAGCAACAATATATGGAACATCTAAGCCGTTTGGATCATAAACGAATCCTTCAATATCACTCATTGCAACGAGTTTAGCGCCCAATTGATGTGCTTTTTCGGCAGCCATACCGCCAACTTTTCCTGATCCGGAAATAATGACACGTTTGCCTTTAATTGTGTCTTTTTTAT
Source organism: bacterium (assembly GCA_963644775.1). Taxonomy (GTDB): domain Bacteria; phylum Bacillota_I; class Bacilli_A; order RFN20; family CAG-826; genus Fiminaster. Next base: position 4,309 of record CAVIPD010000021.1, read on the forward strand.
ATGCATTAAGCATTTCTTGAACAAAGTAGAGTAAGCCATATCCTGTAGCTTCTGGACGACCAAGTGAGCCACCATAGCTAATACCCTTACCAGTAAAGACACCAGTAAATTCGTTTGCAAGTTTTTTATAATAGCCGAACATGTAGCCAATTTCACGTGCACCGAAACCTAAGTCTCCAGCAGGTACGTCTGTGTTTGGTCCAATATGACGGTAGAATTCAGCCATAAATGATTGGCAGAATCTCATAACTTCACCATCAGATTTTCCGCGTGGATCAAAGTCTGCGCCACCTTTGCCACCACCCATTGGTAAGCCGGTTAAGCTGTTTTTGAATGTTTGTTCAAAACCTAAAAATTTAAGGATTGATAAGTTGACTGATTTATCAAATCTCATGCCACCCTTATAAGGTCCGATTGCAGAGTTGAATTCAACACGATATCCCATATTGACGCGTGTCTTGCCAGCATCATCTACCCATGGGACTCTAAATGAAATAATTCTTTCTGGAACAACTAGTCTTTCAAGAATTGCGTATTGTTCGATACGTGGTTCTTTATCAACAAGGAAATCCATTGAATCAAAGAATTCTTCAACAGCAGAAATAAATTCCTTTTCGTTAGGATTCTTTGCTTTTACTTCAGCGAGTAAATCGTTGAGATATTTACTTTTGTACATTTTTGACCTCTCTTTCTCTTTAACATAAAAAGCAATCAATTAAATTGCTCGAAGTTAAAGAATAAATGTATAAAGCATAATTAATATATTAATACTCTACCACTGTGTAAGCGCTTTTACAATCTTTGTTTATTTTATATAACAAATAACTATATAATTGAAAGCATGAAAAAAGCAAAAATAATATTAACATTAATTCCTTTAATATTGCTTAGTGGATGTAACGGCCAATCGCCAACAAGTTCTACAAGTAATTCAAGTTCAAGTAGTAGTTCAATTACAAGTGAATCTTCTTCATCTAGTAGCAGTTCTTCATCATCAAGTGGTTCAAGTTCTACTACAAGTAGTAGCTCTTCCACAAGTAGCTCAACTTCAACAAGTTCATCAACTAGTTCAAAAGATACTTGGTTTGATGATAAAACTTATCTTGAATGTGGTTCATATTCTGCAGGTACTCCTAAGAATACAACCGCTGTTACAATACCAACAGACAATCTATCAACTTCATTTGTAACTTACACTACAAAAACAAGCGTTGATGCACCTATGCGTTATATTTATAAAAATTCAGTTGATGATGGTCCATCAGGCCATAAAACATCTGCATCTATGTATGCCGAATCATCAGGTGGAGGAGTTAAATTCACCAAAATTGGAATCGGACTAGAAACTCCATTATTTACGCATAATGGTTTTAAACTTGAGATTAGAATCGGCATCTCTCAGGTTAACAATGCAACAGATAAAGTTGAAGAAGGAAAAGATCCACTTCATATTTATTACTTTAACAAGTCAAATCAATATCTTGGTAAAGATGTAATTGCAGAAGGCACTATTAAAGTAGCCACCGCTGATAGTTATGTACGTGTCTATAATCAAGAAAGCTATGTTAAAGATATCGCTTGGTTTGAAGTTAGACTAAATTCTAAACCATACAAAGGTTCACAAGCTTATAACATTGGAGTGGAATATATCTCAATAAAATCTTGGCTTGGAAGCGTTTGATAAATATAAATTAATTTCTATTTAATAGACTTTTTATTAAAAAACTCTCATTTATATGAGAGTTATTTTTCATCTTTATTTCCTTCTTTAGGTTCTTCATTGCCGATTGGTTCTTCATCAGGAACTTCAACTTCTTCAACGCAGGCAAGAACAGCTTTAGTTGGAAAAAACCAATGATATATTGCTTGGAACGCATATAAGACAAATACAGCAAAGAAAATAATTGAGATTCCATATTTATACCAATCAGGACTAAAGTTGTTCCAATTGATAAGTGAATAAATATTAAATGATAATGTAAATAATCCTAATGGAAGCATAAGGCATTTATCTAAATATGTAACTTTTTGACGATGTCTTTTAGAGACAGTTGACCATATAAAATCAAATACAATCCAAACACCACCACATAAAGTAACAATATTAAAAATGTGACCTTTAATTTCAGTTGTATTTAAGATATCGCAAATCTTTAAAATGCCACATGTCAAAAATACCAATGAAATAAGTAAGTATTCTCCTTGGATAAGAAGTTTAGCTTTTGTTAATGCATCTAATGGTTTCTTTTTGCTCATGCAAGCATTATATCAAAACAAATGAAAATTGTAATGTTAAGTGCAACACTTAGTGATTGTTAAATTATCAATATATAAGTCTTATTTGCGAATTGTTAACACTAGTTTTGGCTTATTCAAAGTTACTTTATAATTATCAGGAATCGATTCAAGTAAAAAAACATTAGAGCCAATCGTAACATTATCGCCAATTGTGACATCTCCTAAAATTGATGCACCACTATAAATAGTGACATCATTTTTAATTGTAGGATGTCTTTTAACTCCTTTAAGTTGACTACCTTTTGATAAAGATAATGCACCAAGAGTAACACCTTGATATATTTTTACTCTATCTCCAATGATGGTAGTCTCACCAATAACAATGCCGGTGCCATGATCAATAAAAAACGGACATCCAATTGTGGCACCTGGGTGAATATCAATACCGGTTAAGAAATGTGCTTGTTCAGAAATAATTCTAGCTTGAATCTTTAAATTTAATTTATAAAGAATATGAGCGACACGATAATAAGAAATTGCTTTAAATCCTGGATAGGCAACAATAACTTCTTATTTACTATCTGCGGCAGGATCACTAATCATAAATAAATCTAAATCATTAATTAAACAATTTCTTACGCATTTTAATTCTTTAATAAACATTTCAAATTCTTCTTTTGAACCAATATGTTGAATAAATAAATCCAAAAGATTCTCATAACAATCTTTCGATAATGAATTTAATACTTGCTCAGCAAAATTTATTATGCTTCGTTTATCGATAATTTTTACCATGAATAACGATCTCCTTTATCTGGGAATATGCAAACAACTATTTCGTTATTAATTCCCTTATTTAGTCCATATGTAATTGCGCCTAGTAGGCTTGCTCCACTAGAAATGCCAACATCGATTTCTTCAACACTTCGAATTAGTTTTGCATGTTCAATTGCTTTTTTATCATCAACATCAACTACACAATCAAGAATAGATAAATCTAAGATTGAAGGAACAAAGTTCGCTCCGATTCCTTGAATTAGGTGAGCATTAGCAATTCCTTTAGTAAGTAATGGTGATTGAATAGGCTCCACTCCAACAACTTTAATATTATGATTATGTTCTTTAATATATTTACCAATTCCTGTAATAGTTCCACCTGTTCCAATGCCAGCGACAATATATTTACATTTAGGACAATCATTTATGATTTCCTTTATTGTTTCATAATGAGCCACATAATTACTTCTTTGGTTAAATTGATCAAAGATAAATGAATTAGGATATTTTTTAGTTAACCTAATCGCTTCATCTTCACATTCTTTCATACCTCCAGTAACTAAAACAAGTTCTGCACCATAACTAGCAATCATATCTCGTCTTTGTTTAGACATGCTTTTAGGCATAACGATAATAGCGTGATAATTAAATATCTTGCTATAGTATGCTAAAGATATTCCAGTGTTTCCACTAGTAGCCTCAATAATAGTCGCACCATTTAAATCTCTATCTTTTTGATAATTTAATAGCATATTATAAACTGTCCTATCTTTGATAGAACCTGTAGGATTAGTGTTTTCTATCTTCGCATATATTTGAAACGGCAAATTAAAAGTTTTTTCAATCGATTTTAATTCGACACATTTTGTATTTCCAGGTCTAAAAATTTTATTATCCATAATTTAACTCTTGATAATCATACAACAAAAAAAGAAAACGCTTCAATTGAAGCGCTTTCTAATTATCTAATTTTTTTAATTAGAGTTTAATATCTTTAGCTTTTGTTTTACGACCAGCTTTAATTGTGATTTCACCTTTAGATATTGCACCAACTGGGCAAACGTGTCCACATAATAAACAACCGACACATTTGTCTTTGTTACAAGATGGTTGACGTTTTTCTTCATCCCAAACAATAGCTTGGTGACCACCATCGTAGCAGCTAATATAGCAGCGTCCACAATTGACACATTTATCATAGTCGAATTGAGGTCTAACAATGTAATCACGGTTTAAGTTTTCTGCTGGAATAATATTTTTATTTGCTAAGCCAACAAGATCTTTAAGATGATCAACACCTTGTTCTTCCATATAATGCATTAAACCGTTTTTCATATCTTCAACAATACGATAGCCATATTGCATAATACCAGTTGTAACTTGAAGTGTGGATGCACCAACAAGAATAAATTCTGCAGCGTCTTCCCAAGTTTCAATACCGCCAATACCAGAGATAGCAAGATCTTTTAAACGTGGATCTTGTCTCATTTGTTGAATGAATCTAAGAGCAACTGGTTTAACTGCCTTACCTGAATATCCTGAGATCGCTGATTTACCATCAACAATTGGTAAACCAACCTTTTTATCTAAGTCAATATTACATATGGATTTAATTGTATTAATTGCGGCAATACCATCTGCTCCGCCTTCTAAACAGGCGAGTGCAACTGGAACCATATCAGTGATATTTGGTGTCATCTTAGCAATCATTGGAAGTTTACTTCCGCGCTTAACTGCTTGACAGTATTTTTTGCATAATTCTGCATTTGTACCAACGTCGCTACCCATTGCGTGAGAAGTCATTTGTGGGCATGATAAGTTCATTTCAATCATATCTGCACCGGCTTCTTCAACTTTCTTTGCAAGATCTTCCCATGTTTCTTCACTGTTACCCATAATTGAGGCAATGAGAACTTTGTTTGGGAATTCCTTTTTAAGTCTAGCGACATCACGTAAATTTTCTTCTAGTGAGTGTTCAGCAATTTGCTCCATGTTTTTAAAACCAACAAATGGAGTATTTTCTTTATTTAGCTTATCGAAACGAGGTGAAACCTCATCAATGAAATATGATTTAGGACCAATTGTTTTAAATACAACACCGCCCCAACCTACTTCGTAGGCTTTCTTACACATATCATAGCAATTACCAACTGGAGATGATGATAAGCAGAATGGGTTCTCGAAGTGTACTCCGAGGAAATCAATTGATAAATCTTTCTTAACCATCTTATTTACCTCCTAAAGCCTTATGAACAAGTAAGGCAACTTCTTTACCTGTACGTACACCACCAACAACTGTTTTATCGAATTTACTATGTGCAATATCGCCAATAGCAAATACTTTTGGATCAAGTGTGCAGTAGTCTTTTCCAGTATTAACTTCGCCTTTAACAAGTTCAACACCAAGTGCACTAACATCTGGACGTTGTCCAACAGCGAGAATAATTAAATCGCCTTCAACCTTGATTTCGCTATTAATAAATCTATGGCTAGCTTCAACAACTCCACCGCTAACTTTGCTTGGAACATAACCGTCAATGATTGTGACACCAAGTTTTTGAGCGCCTTCGAGTTCTTTCTTGCTTGCTTTAAATTCTTTAAATTCTTCGTAAACAAGATCGCTAACATGTTCAACGCCTAATAATTTGAGTGTTGTGCAAACGTCCATAGCAACATCGCCACCACCGATAACAACAACATTAGATGGTACTTTGACATTTCCGCCTTTAGCTTTGACTTCTCTTAAGAAATCAATAGCAAGAACGACTTTATCGTTTCCTTCAAACATTGGAAGCGTTTTACCGAATGAATATCCAGGAGCAAGAACAATAGCATCATTTGCCTTCTTAAGTTCTTCCATTGAAATATCTTTTCCAACGCATTTTCCTGTAACGAATTTAACACCTAATTTTTCGATGCGTTCAATTTCTTTATCAACAATACGATTAGGTAGACGATATTCAGGAATTAAACGTAACATACCGCCCAATTCTTTTTCTTTTTCGTAAACAGTAACAGCATAACCAAGTTGTCTAAATGAAACAGCAGCTTGAAGCGATGATGGACCGCTACCGACTAAAGCGATAGATTTTCCATTTGCTTTGCCTGCTTTAAGAATATCCATCTTGATTGCTTCTTCATAATCTGTGACATATCTTTGAATACGACCAATATCGATTGGACGATCAATGCCACTCCTAGAGCAACCTTTTTGACAATATTTTTCTGTTGGGCAAACCCTAGCGCAGATTGAACCTAATGCGTTATTCTCACGAATTGTTTCCGCTGCACCTTTAAAGTTTCTAAATCTAACAGAACGGATGAATTTGTCCGGATTAGTTCCTGCCGGACATGCTTTAGAACATGGAGCATCTAAACATAGTAAACATCTTGATGCTTCTTCACACACTGTTAAAGGAGTGAACTCTGGTTCTAGTTCTTTTTTATATTTTGAATCCATATGAAAATTCCTTTCATAAATAGTTTAGATAACTTTTATAAAAAATAAAAGAGTAAGCTTTCGCCTACCCTAATGTTAATGTTGTTGCGGCTGACCAGTTTGTCGCAGTTTTGAATTGCTCTGCGTCAAATCTTGGACCAAAGCCATAACCTAAGAATTCTTGGAATGTTGCGTAGTGGTCATCGGTATAAACAATTAATGAATTTTTATATCCATCTACAATATCTTCTAAACCATCAACAAAGATGACTAATCTACCAACTCCACGAGAGTTATCACCAAGATAAATATCTAATTCATAATAACCGGTGGATGTGAAGTTATGGTTATCTGTTAGTTCAGGTATCGCATTGACATATCCACTTGTTCTATTATAGAAACTTACTTTATGGATTGATGAATATCCAGAACCAAATGTAGAAGAAACTTCATATTGGTTATTGTAATAAAAGTTTGCTGGCCAAGTACCAAATGATGCATAATAGCTAGCAACATCAATTGGATCATGAAGGGCATCACTACTTGAAGCATTGCTTAATGATTTATAAGTGTACGTTTTTGTTGAAGTAACACTATAAGTGTTTCCATTTCTTTGAATGCTAGTTGGAACTTCAGCTATATCGCCATTAGATGGAGATGAATTTAGGGTGTTATTAATTCGATATACACCATCACCAGAATTTAAATAAGATAAACTTGGGGTTGAACCACTTTTGTTATATAAAGTGATTGATTCAATAGTCAATCTATAACCACTTGTTTCAACAGAGAAATAATTAAATCCAGATGCATCTTCAATAGTTAATGTTGTTACTGAAGATGATAAATAGTTTGTTTGATATGTGGTTAATGGATATGAGGTTCCATAATAAGCTTTGATTCCATCTTTACTATTATTGGATGATTCATTGCTATATTTAACAACCATCTTTTTAATACCAGAATAAGCGGTTTTATTAGACAATGATCCTGCAATTGTGCCGTCACCACTATTGTTATAGTAAGGAAGCAAAGTCACCATTGAACTAGATGAAATAGCTCGATAATAAGAAAATGTTTTTCCGCTAACATCAGTTGAGCCATAGTTACCTGTTGAATATGATCCGCTAATATAAAAATTAGATGAATCAATTGTAATTGTACTTAATGATGAAGTATCAATTGATGTTGAGTTTGTAGTAGATGTTGCACTTTCATTTGAACTAGATGATGAAGGTGGAACATATCCAGTAGATGAAGAATACCCGCTACTAGATGATGAACTACTATTTGTAGATGTTGAAGTTGTTGATTCACTATCAGAGTCCAATGTAGTTGGAGCAAATGTACTTGTGTATGATGGTGAACTATTCGAATCGAAATCTGGTCTTATAAAAGAACACGCACTTAGACTAAATGATGTGAATGATGCAATAAGCAAAAAGATTTGATGCTTCATAACTAATTAACAATTCTAAATTAGAAATTTATGGAAATAAGAATATATTAGGTTATCATATATTTGATGAAGAAAAGTATTGCGAAATATCTTCAAATTTCTGGCGTTTCATTGATGTTACCATTATTAATGTCGAACTCTACATGCCATATCCTAAATATGAAGAATATGACTCTTACGATATAAGTGTTGTTGAAAAGGAATAAGTTGAAGGTAATAAAACTAGATATGAATTCAATATTTTTAATGTTGGCACTAGTTATATCTCCACCGCAGGCACTTTAATTTATAAAGATGATAGGTATAACAGTTATTATTTAGAAGTTAAACCTCTATTTGGCTATGAAGCATTAATTCAACCTAATGCATTAGTGACAGCCACTAAAGATCTACCAACTGGAACATATGATTTTAGTAAATCTAATTTTAGCTTTGTTGCTTTTAATGATATCGACTTAGATGTAACAATTAGTGGAACAAAATCGATAAGTAAAAACTCTACTTCCGATAATAGTTATAATATTGATGCACATTTTGCCAACCAGAAAGATGGTTATTATTATGATTACGCTGTAACAATTAACTATGATGGAATAGATTATTGTTCACTTATTTTTCATTCATCAAAATATGATAATGGATTATTCTTTGTTACAAATGATAAAGATTTTGATTACACAAAAGCTAGCGTAAAAGAAATTGTTCCAATTAAATATAAAAATAATTCAAAGAGAATAACTATAGACATAATTGTTATTATTTCTCTTGGAGTTTTCCTG
>CAVIPD010000022.1:0-1303 GCA_963644775.1 bacterium
ATTCGATATAATCGATAATTATTTTTCTATTGTTATCATAGGAATAATCATCGGTGATTTATTTGTTGCACGTCTGATTAATTTAAATAATTGATCTTTAATTTGAGTTTCAATGTTTTTAATGTTTATTGATTCTTTTGCTGATTCTTCGTTAATTACGTTTAGTGAAACACGTTCTATTTCTTGAACTAAAGTTTCACTATCTTTAACAAAAACCAAACCTCTTGTTTGAACATCAGGACCATAGACAATGCGTTTTGATGAAGACGAAATAATAGCACCAATAACGACAACGCCATCATCACCTAGCACTTTTCTATCTTCAAGAGTTTTTAAATCGTCAGTTCCACTGTTAAATCCATCGATAAACATTTCACCTGTGAGAACTTTCTCTTTAGCGATAAATGCGCCTTTATCTAAGATATCAAGAATCATTCCGTTATCTAAAATAAATACATTTGTGTAATTTAAATTAATGTTCATATCAACCGCAATCATGGCGTTAGCTAAAAGTTTTTTATAAGTTCCACTTATAGGCATGTAATATTTAGGCCTAAACATGGCAAGCATTGTTTTAATATCTTCCTCGCTAGCATGCATTTTGATAAATTGATTTTTCTTAAAATAAACAATCTTGGACATGTCGTTATGATAAAGTTCATCAATTGCCTCAGATGCCAAAAGTTCGGTTGAGTTAGATGCATGTAATCCCATAATGAAAGTATCATCTGGTAAAAGTTTTAGACGTTTATCATCGTGTTGACCGCATCCAAGCAAAGAAATTTTGTGATATATTCTTGTACCAAATCCACTTACAAGTATCATTACTTCTTTAGGAGGCATTCTCATGGCATCATCAATTGTGCCCATTGATGTTGAAGATTTATTATCTTCATAAATCGATGAGACACGATTACAAATAATCTCTGTTCCTCTATCATAAGGAATAATTTTGCGATTAAGTTTCGTCGCTAATTTCGATATCATTTGAATGTTATAAACATCTAATGATTCTAATGCTATAAAAATTCTTCCTGGAGCATTTTTAAATGTTGATTCGATTAGTGGCACTAATTTATATGAAGGATTAGAATATCCAACTCTTTCCGCGTATACACTTTCTAACATTAATAATAATGTATCTTCGCGAGCGATTTCTGCTAAGATTTTAGAATTACAAACAAAACCACAATTACAGTTATTATCCATAACAAAATTTTCGATGTAGACGATATTTCCTTTGTCTGTTGATATTGCTACACCACAACTTCTAGGAGCATTTGTGGCAGTTGGGAAAAAGCGG
>CAVIPD010000022.1:1313-7557 GCA_963644775.1 bacterium
GCGGATTTTTCTACCTGCGATCATTCTTTCGTCGCTAGGTTCGATGATGTCAAAATTAAAATCAACTTTTGCGTGGCAATATTCACAGAATGATGTTAAGAAAACACTAGTTATATTTGTACAAATAACAGGTGCTGGTGCTCTTTTAATTAGAAATGGTAAACCAGCTGCGACAATGTCATGCGCACGAGTTAAAATATAAGCTCTAATACGATCTTTATTTTCAATAAGATAATCGAATCTAGGAATAATAAAATCGATACCGTGTTTTGATTTATCAGGTAATTTAAAACCGCAATTTAAAACAAAAATATCATCATTAATTTCGATAACAGTTAAGTTCTTGCCGCTTTCATCTTGACCACCAAGATTAAAGACACGAATTTTATCTGACATAATTAAAACTCCTTATGTTATTTATCAATATTTTTAGTGGAGACGATATCGACGCCACTGCCACAAACATTATGTATAACTACATCACCAATTTTTATTGGTAATGTAACACTTATTTTGTTTATTTCTTCCATACATTTAAAAATCAATTCTTTCGGAAGAGAATCTTTACTTTTTATAGGACAACGAGGATTAATGGAACTGTTAGTTTTCACAGTAGATGTCAATGTTCTAACTGGATGGGTTAATTCGTTAATCGCATATTTTGCACCTCGAGGGCAAAAATTACCAGTAACATTCATATTGTCATCAACTTTTAAATGACAGCCACGTGGACAAGTAATGCAAATTAATTCTTTCATTTTCTTTCCTCCACATAGATGCTAATTTGATCACTGGATGAACTAAATAATGATTTATCTATTTTGACAATTTCCATTTCGCTAGGAATAATAGCAGGCTTGAATATTTTCTTAATTATACTGTCGCCTTCTTTAATAAAGATATTAATATCTTTAAATGGGCGTGTAACTCTAAATTTAAATATTAATTGATTTGATGCATCAAGTATATTTATTCTTTGAGGAACAACGTAGTTAATGCCAAAACCAGGAACTACCTGATAATTATGGCCAACGTGTTTAAGTTCTCCCTTAATATATTTAGCGGCACCACGACCTGCTTCTCTAGCCTCACTAACAACATAATCAACTAAATCATGAACATGTAGAACATTTCCGGCAGAGAATATGCCGTCAACATCAGTTTCCATATCCTGATTAACATTTGCGCCACGAGTTTTACTAAATGAAATCCCAAGATTATTGAATAAATCGCAATTAGGGATTAAACCAACAGATAAAAGTAATGTATCAACATCAAATTCCATTTCACTTCCAGAAATAAAATTAAATTTTTCATCAACTTTTGCGATGACAACCTTTTCAAGTTTGCCCTTGCCCTTAACTTCTTTAACGGTGTGAGATAAATATAACGGTATATCGAAATCTTTTAGACATTGAACAATGTTTCTATTTAAACCAGCACTATAAGGCATTAATTCAGCGACTCCAAGAACTTTTGCTCCTTCTAGAGTCATTCTTCTTGCCATAATTAGCCCAATATCGCCACTTCCAAGGATGAAAACTTTTTTTCCAACCAAATAACCATAACAATTTAAATAAAGCTGTGCTTGACCGGCGGTATAAACACCACTAGGACGTGTGCCTGGTATTTGAATTGCACCTGGAGAGCGCTCATAGCATCCTGTAGCAAGAATAATTGCTTTTGCTTTTACTTCCACAATACCTTCGTAACTATTTGAATATGTGACTATTTTTTCTTTTGATATATTTATGACATTCGAAAGTAATCTATATTCGATTTGTTTATAATTGATTAAATCCGAAAAACGAGACATGAATTCAGGGCCAGTTAATTCTTCATTAAATTCGTGAAGTCCAAAACCGTTATGAATGCATTGATTTAAAATTCCACCTAAATATGAATTCTTTTCAAGAATTAAAATATCGTTAATGCCATTATCTTTTGCTTCAATAGCTGCCGCCATTCCAGCAGAACCACCACCGATGATAACTAAATCTTTATAAATCATTTTTGTTACCACCTTTTGTTTCATATTTGCATATTTCAGAGCCAATCCCATCTAAAGGAATTTTTGAAAGTAGAACTTTGAAAAATTTTGATAATTCCGCAATAACTAAAGGTTGACAAAAACCACCTTGGCATTTTCCAAATCCTGCTCTAGTGCGTTTTTTAAGTGCTTTAATTGAATGAGGTGGAACACTACGATGTAATTCGTCTAATATTTCACCCATTGTGACTTTTTCACAATTGCAAACAATTAAACCGTAATTTGGATCTTTTTTAATTAAAGTGTTTCTTTCATCGATAGATAAATCTTTAGGATTAATACGTTTTTTAACGTAAGGATTATAATTATCTTTTTTAGATAAATCTAAAACTTGAGATACAAGTTCATTTACAACATATTCTGCGATTGCAGGAGAAGATACTAGTCCAGGAGATTCAATTCCAGAAACATTAATAAAATGTTTATCGCTTTTTGCAAATCCAATCACGAAATCGTGAGTAGATGGGGTTGGTCTATTTCCCGAAAATGTTCTAATAACTTGATTAAAAGGAATTGACGGCACCATTTCTAGTGCTTGTCGCTTAACTTCATCCAATGTTAATTTATCAGTTGATGTATCGTCTTTATCTTCATTTAGTTCACTTGATGGGCCAACGATATAGTTGCCACTTGTTGTTGGACTAACCAAAATGCCTTTACCTTTCTCACTAGGAAGAGGAAATATGACATGATTCACTAACCCTTTTTTATAGTGATCTAAAACAAAATATTCGCCTTTACGAGCATTAACTTTATAGTCTATCGATTCAATCATTGCATGAATTTGATCGGAATGCACTCCAGCAGCATTAATAACTACTTTAGTTTGATATTTATTTGTTTTAGTAATGACGTTATAGAAACCGTCGTCTTTAGTGATGTTAACAACTTCTTCATTTAAATGAAGAATAACACCATTATCAACGGCGTTTTCCATAGCGTGAACCGTGAGAGTGAAAGGATTAACTATACCAGCAGTTGGTGCTAATAAGGCTCCTTTCACTTCACTAGAAATATTTGGTTCAAGTTTTTTAACCTCGTCACTAGAAAGCAATTGAACAGGAACTCCGTTTTCTTTACTTCTAATTACGAGATCATCTAATAATTTAAGTTGTTCTTCATATAGGGCGACTGTCAATGAACCAATCATCTTAAAATGAACATCAAGTTCTTCACAAAGTTTTGGATACATTGAATTACCTAATACATTAAATTTTGCTTTTAATGAACCAGGTTTAGGATCATAACCAGAGTGAACGATGGCGGAGTTAGCCATTGATGTGACATTACCGACATCGTTCTCTTTATCTAAAACATGAATGTTTAATTTGTATGATGAAAGTTTTCTCGCTATAAGCGAGCCAGTAATTCCAGCGCCTATAATAAGAATATCAATCATTAGTTATTTTCTATGACCTTTAAAAGATTTCTTTTCAACTGGTTTTTCAACATAACCAGCTGGTTTTTCAACGAAATCGCGGTGTGAAACTTTAACTTTACCGTGATCATCAATATCAACGACTCTAACTTTTAAGACATCGCCAACTTTGACAACATCACTTGCTTTATCGATAAAGCCCCAACCTAAACGTGAAACATGGCATAATCCTTCGACATTGCCATAGAGTTTAACGAATGCACCGTAATCTTCGACACGTGTAACTTCGCCTTCGTAAACTTCGCCAACCTTAGCTTCACGAACGATATCTTCAATCATTTGTTTTGCTTTATTGATCATTTCACGATTCATATGGTAGATAACGACATGTCCATCGTCATCGATATCAATTTGAACATTATCGCATTTAGCAATAATGTCATTAATGACTTTACCACCAGTACCAATAACATCACGAATCTTATCAACATTGATTGTAAGTTTGTCGAGTTTTGGTGCAAATTCTGCGACATCTTTACGAGGTTCTGAAATTGCTTTCGACATAACATCACGAATCTCTTTACGAGCCTTATGAGCTTGAGCAAGAGCTTCGCCTAATACTTCTCTTGTAACACCGGCAATCTTAATATCCATTTGAAGGGCTGTAATACCTTTTTCAGTACCTGCAACCTTAAAGTCCATATCGCCAAAATGGTCTTCAAGACCTTGAATATCGGTAAGGATAGTATATGGATGATCATGTAAATCACCTGTGGAGATTAAACCCATAGCAATACCACTGACCATTGCTTTTAATGGAACGCCAGCAGCCATAAGTGACATACATCCAGCACAAATTGAGGCTTGTGATGAGGAACCATTAGATTCAACAACTTCACTAACTTGTCTAATTGTGTATGGGAATTCTTCTTCGCTTGGGATGACATATGATAATGCTCTTTCGCCAAGTGCTCCGTGACCAATTTCACGACGTGCGATAACACCAAGTTTTCCTGTACCGCCAACACACCATTGTGGGAAATTATAGTGATGCATGAATCTCTTTGATTCTTCTGGTGTTAAATCATCGATAATTTGTTTATCTGATAATGGTCCAAGTGTTGTAACAGAGATAACTTGTGTTTGACCACGTGTAAACATAGCAGAACCATGGACACGGCGGCCAAGAATATCAACTTGAGCATCAAGTGGACGTAATTCATCTGGCTTACGACCATCTGGTCTAATCTTATCTTCGGCAATAAGTCTACGAACTTCCATGTGAACGATATCTTCTTGGATTTCGTGAACTTGTTGCACTTTCTTTGCATCTGCACCATCGGCGGCATATGCTTCTTCAGTAGCTTTTTCAATAGAATCAATCTTTTCTTGTCTTTCAAGTTTATCTTTTGTAGAGACAGCTTTTCTTAATTCCTTATCAACTTTTGCTGTAACTTCTGCACGTAAATCTTCTGAGATGACCTTGAATTGGATGTTTTTATTCTTTTCAACGCCAATAGCTTTGATAATTTCTTTTTCAAAACGGCAAAGTTTTTTTATTGCTTCATGACCAAACATCAAAGCATCAAGCATATCTTCTTCACTGACTTCAGCAGCACCAGCTTCGACCATGTTAATGGCTTCTTCTGTACCTGCAACACATAAATCAATATCAGAATGCTTTCTTTGTTCAACTGTTGGGTTGATAACTAATTTGCCATCAACACGGCCAACATAAACACCTGCGATAGGACCATTGAATGGAACATCGCTAATGCAAACACATAATGAGCTTGCAAACATAGCTGTGATTTCTGGTGAATAATCATAGTCAACAGCCATAACTTGTGAAACGACTTGAACTTCATTACGGAATCCTTCTGGGAATAAAGGGCGCATAGTTCTGTCTGTAATTCTACTTGCTAAAATAGCATGTGAACTTGGACGTGTTTCACGTCTTAAGAATGAGCCTGGAATCTTGCCAGCAGCATACATTCTTTCTTGGTATTCAACTGAGAGTGGGAAAAAGTCCCAATCAACAGTGTGGTTTGACATTGTGACGTTACTTAAAACAACAGTGTCACCATAACGAACCAAGACTGCCGCTTTAGTTTGTTTACCGATTTCACCGGCTTCAACAACTAACTTACGGCCATCGAATTCTAATTCGAATACTTTTTTCATTATTTTTCTCCTTTTATGAAACTATTATGATTTTAACATAAATGTTACTAAAAGAATAATAAAATAAAAGCATAAGAAAAGACCACCATAGGTGGTCATTTTCAGTTTTGTTTGAACTACTTACGAATTTCTAATGTTGTGAGCATTTTGACATAAGCATCACGATCTGTGCGATTTAAATAATCGAGTAGACCACGACGTTTTCCGACTAATACGAATAATCCACGACGTCCAGAAGCATCTTTTTTGTTGCTCTTGAGGTGTTTTGTTAATTCGTTGATTTGTGCGGTGAGTAAAGCAATTTGAACTTCAACAGAGCCTGTGTCTTTTTCGTTCTTGCCGTACTTCTTAACGACTTCAGCAATTTTATCTTTTGATAATGCCATCGTTATAATCCTCCTATAATACTTGGCTTATTCCACGTTTAGCGTCGGATTAATCGCAAAACATAGCATAAGCTGCATAGTTAATTATACATACATAAAATGTATATTCAAATATTAAATTATTTTTCTTCAAATTGAAGAAGATAAAGTTTGTAATAATAACCTTTATTTTTTAGCAAAGATTGGTGGTCACCTTTTTCTACAATTTCACCATTTTGTAAACAAATAATTTGATTAGCCTTTTGG
>CAVIPD010000022.1:7623-12422 GCA_963644775.1 bacterium
TGTTGATAATCGATGCGCAACAATAAGCATTGTGCCGATTGATTTCATCTTTTCTAGAGATTCCTGAATTAGTAATTCAGTTTCGGTATCAATATTTGCCGTTGCTTCATCAAGAATAAGAATTTGAGGCTTATGCAAGACAGTTCGAGCAAAGCTTAATAATTGTCTTTGACCTTGAGAGAAGTTTTCGCCTTTTTCAATAACTTCTGTTTCAAGTCCTTTTTCACTCTTATTTATGAATGAATCAGCATTAACATATTTACATGCTTCATTGATTTCATCATCACTAAATTCCGCTTCATGTAAAGTAATGTTTGATTTAATTGTTCCTGAAAATAAGAAAACATCTTGTAACATTTGACCAATCAATTTTCTTAACGATTCAATTTTTATATGCTTTATATCAATATCATCAATTAATATTTGACCCTTTTGAATTTCGAAGTTTCTCACAATAAGTGAGAGAATCGTTGTTTTTCCTGCACCAGTAGCGCCGACAAAAGCGCATGTAGTATGTGGTTCAATTACAAATGAAACATCTTTTAAAATCCAATTATTTTTCTCATATGCGAACCAAACATTTTTAAATTCAATTTTTCCTTCAAAATGATCCACGTCAATTGCATCAGGGGAATCTAAAACCTCAGGTTCAACATCAAGCAGGTTGTAAAGTCTTTCAGATGCTGTCTTAGCTTTCTGAATGCGGTTAAGTTGATCCGCTAATTCTTGAACAGGATTAAAAAATTTACTCAAATATAGATAGAACGCAACAATTGATCCTGCTGTTAAGTTCGACTTAACTCCAACAATAAATGTAATGGCAATTGATGCATAGTATAGAAACGAAATTGTTGGACGATAAACAGCAAATA
The DNA here is from genome assembly GCA_963644775.1 of bacterium. Classification (GTDB taxonomy): domain Bacteria; phylum Bacillota_I; class Bacilli_A; order RFN20; family CAG-826; genus Fiminaster. The sequence goes on from CAVIPD010000022.1 coordinate 8,496, forward strand.
AAGAAACAAGTCTAAATCTTTGTTTTCTAATATTTGTATTCTTTTCTTTGAACTCTTCCTTTTTACGAGCTTGTTGATTGAATAGTTGAGTAATCTTCATTCCTGATAAGTTTTCACTTATATATGAGTTCATTTCAGAAACCATTGAACGTTCTTTTCTAAATTCTTTAGAAATAAAGTGACGAGTGACAAAAGTAATGATAAAAATAAGCACCATCATTCCAACCATGATTAATGATAATAATGGTGAATAATAAATCATTAATGAATACACCCCAATAATCATTAATAAATTCTTAATTAAAGAAACGATTGTGTGCGTAAAGAATTCACTCATTGCAGTTGTATAATTACAAACTCTAGTTACTAGTGAACCAACAGGCATTTCATTGAATTGATTAATTGACATATTTTCAATATGCGTGAATACTTCCATTCTTAAGTTATAAATAATTTTCTGGCCTGCTCTTTGAAGTATCATTGATTCAAAATACAAAAATACTTGTGAAATAACAGATAAAGCTAATGCGCCACCAATAAGTCCAAACATTGCATGTAAAGTTATCTTTAAAGGATCTTCGGTTTTAAATAAATCGATTAATTGTTGGAATAATAATGGAGTAAATATATCGGCGACAATATTTAAGGCAATTAAAATCAGAGCGAAAATAAACCACTTTAATTCTGGTTTAATGTATTTCCAAGTTCTTTTTAAAAGAACATTACTTGGAATAGGATGATCACCATGTAACTTCAAAATGTCTTCATCCATAGTTACTTCACTCCCATTACTTCTTTTTCGAGTTCTTGTGAACGGACCATTTTAGCGTATGTTTGAGAAGTCTTAAGCAATTCACTAGGAGAGCCATAGGCTTCGACTTGTCCGTCGTTTAAAACAAGAATTTTATCAAAATGAGAAACTGTCGAAACTCTTGAGGCAACAACAATAGTTGTTTTTCCATTTCTTTGCTCCTCAATATTCTTTAAAATAATGCCTTCTGTAGAAACATCAACTGCACTGACAGAATCATCTAAAATCATAATAGGAGAATCTTTAACAAATGCTCTAGCAATAGATATTCTTTGTTTTTGACCGCCACTTAACGTGACTCCTCGCTCTCCAGAAACAGTTTCATATCCTTTTTGGAAACCTGAAATATCATTATCAACATTTGCAAATTGTGCAGCTGCTTTAGCGATTGTTAAATCAGCTTTAACGTTGCTAAACATAATGTTGTTTTTGACAGAATCGGAAAATAAGAAATTGTCTTGTGGAACATATGCCACTGCTTCTCTTAATGAATTAATATCAGCATTCATAATATCAATGTCATCAATGAAAACACTATTTTTATTAACGTTATATAAACGACATAAAATATTTGCTATTGTGGTTTTACCACAACCAACTTTACCAACAATACCAACTTTTTCTCCAGGTAATATTTCGAATGATACATTTCTCAAAGCATCTTCGTTTCCATCTGGGAATCTAAAAGAGAAATTTTTAAATGTAATTTTTCCTTTAATGTTTTGCATTGTTATTGCATTTTTTGGTGACTTAATAGTTTCAGGAGTGTCTAAGAATCTTGAAATTCTTTGCAATGAAGCTTTTGCTCTAGCTTTCATTGTGACAATTTGACCTAACGCAATCATTGGCCAAATAATTGAATCAAAATAACCATAAAATTCGACTAATATTCCAGCTTTTAAGGGATTTTCGACCATTGAAATATTTAAGCCAAACCATGTAAAGTTCATTTTGTTAACAGTTAGATAGACTAAATATCCACCGAAAGCTAAAATCAATACAGTTATCAAAGATAAAAGTATTTCAATAACTACATCAAAAATAACGCTTATTCTCATGAAGTTAATATTAATGTCTTTATCTTTTTGAGCAACTTTAGCAAACGCTCTTATTTCTTTTCTTTCCTTAACAAAGGCTTTAATAACACGAATGCCTGTAAAATTTTCCTCACTAAAATCATAAAGTTTGTCATTTGCCACTTGTCTTTCATGCCATTTTTTAGACATTATTTTCTCAACTAATGCACCCCAAACAACGATTAAGATAAGAGGAATTAATGACATTATTGATAATAAAACGTTTGTTTGAAACATCTTAATAATGACAAAAACAGATAGGAAAATAGCGTCAACCAACATGACTGTGCCCCATGAAAAATATTCTTCAATAGTTTCAACATCATTTGTAAACCATGCCATAATAGTGCCAACTTTATTATCGTGATAAAAATCTCTCGATAATCTTTCTGCTTTTTCAAACATTTCCTGTCTAAGGTTGGCTTCAATACGTTTCGAGGCATTGAAAATAGAGAATCTCCAAATAATACGTCCGGCCATCATTCCGACGGCAATAAGCAAAACAAAAAGCGATATTTTAATAATGTCATCTAATATTTGATTAGCGACATATCCTTCAGTGAGTAAATCGACAATTTTACCTAAATATCCAGGTATATATAATTGAATCCAGTCAACAGCAATCAATGTTAAAAAACCTATAACAAATAGGTACCAATATCTTTTGTAATATTTGTTGATGTGCTTTCCTAATAACATAAATAAACTATCGACATAATAAAGTTATTTTGTCGATGTAAGATTACACTATTTATCTAACAAAGTTAAATCTTTTTGAATTTGTTTGATCAATAATTCAGTTGAACTAAATTTTATTTCTGGACGAATAAATTCAAGGAATTCTATGTAAATTGCCTTATCGTATAATTTCTCATCAATTCCAGGAATATGAACTTCAATTAGAGGTGATTTTTCTTCATCGATTGTTGGATGAATTCCTACATTTGTTAAAGCAAGATGAGAAATGCCATCGATATACGCAATAACTTTGTAAACACCGAATTTAGGAATCACATAATTCGTATCTAACTTAACGTTTGCTGTTTTTATACCCATTAAAGAACCATTATGGTGCCCTTCAACAACTGTTCCATTAACTAGATAATTTTGTCCCATTAATGCATTAGCGTAAGAAATATTTCCATTTTTAATTTCTTGGATAATACCTTGAGATGATATTTTCTTACCCTTATACGAGACTATTTGTACAACTGTTACTTTAAAATGTTGTTTTAATAGTTTGATATCACCACTTGCATTTTTACCAAAACGGTAATCTTCGCCAACATAGATTTCACTAACATTTAAATCTTTCAAAAATTTAATAAATTCGAGAGGAGATTTATCCAAAAATGTTTGATCAATATGAAGTACATAATAATAATCAACACCATAACGATTTATGATTCTAAATCTATCATCTAAAGAAGTTAAAACTTCTTTCGATTTACCATTATTTATTAAATCAGAAACAGGTTTATCAAATGTTAGAAGTGCTAAAGGGAGATCTGTTTTATTTATTGCTGCATTTATAATTTCTTTATGTCCACAGTGAACACCATCAAAATAGCCTAATATAATAGCAATCTCTGTTTCATTTTTAATTAATTCTTCAGGATAAAGTTGAATGCTTTTCATCTTAAACCTCTTAAACAAGAGTATATATCTAAATTTCTTTTTTTATACATAGCAATTATTCCATTTTTATCTTTAAGTAGCACCATATCACTACCAATATTAAGTTTTAATTCAACTCCATTAATTGCTTTAAAAGCGTCTTTCTCATTTAACATAATCTGAGGAATATCGGACAATAATCTATCAATTGGAATTAATTTTTCGCTACTAACTTCATCTGAACTTATAGCGTCTTTAACATTTAATGAACCAATCTTTGTTCTTTCAAGTTCTACTAAATGTCCAACAGTATTTAATCTTTCTGCAATATCTTCACCTAATGTTCTAATGTAAGTGCCTTTAGAAACATGGGCAACAAATGTGATTAAATTATTACTATAATTTAATAACATAATATCATAG
>CAVIPD010000023.1:0-3537 GCA_963644775.1 bacterium
CATAAGCTTTGGTTTATTCATGTCTTCTAAAATTTCTTGAATAACATTTTTTTGATCTAATGTTAATTTATACGGCAGAGAAGAAATAAATTCGTTTAATTTTTCTTTTTGAATTTGATATTTTTCATATATGAATGATTGACTATTCAGATCTCTAATTAATTGAGTTTTAAGTTGGAACAATAAACATTCTTCATATTTAAGAACTCTTAAACCTGAGTAAATATCTTTTGCATCATTTGGCAAATGAACATTATGAAGAGCGTTATATTTATCTATTAAACGGTATTTCTTCATAAAATAAGTAGGTATTTCATTCCACAAATCATTTATCTTAATACTTGCAAATGCTTTTTGAATTAAACGTTGATATTCGAAATTATCAATATTTGAATTTAATGAATAAATAGGTTTAAGATATCTTCCATCTTGAATGAAACCCTTATGTATATTAATTAAGTTAATAATGTTTTTCTTTAAATCAAAACTTCCTACTAGTGTGCATGTATCACCTAGAGAAAATGATTTAGATAAATATGGCCTATTCCATGCCTCAACATAAAAAGTATTTCCTTTATGAGTAACAAATGAAAATTTTACTAATGAAGAATGAGTAAATCTTTTTTGAGTAACATTTGATGCTATCCTACCAACAAACACTACTCTTTCTTTATCAACAAGATTATTTTCATGAGTTTCATGTAAATCATCATATCTTCTAGGTAAATGAAAAATAGCATCTTTATAAGAAAATATGTTCATTTCCCTTAAAGCTTTATTAATGCGTTCTGACTTAGATAATTTAACCATAAATAAAAAGGCCTAAGGCCTATTTTATTCAACTCCTAATAAGAATGAATAGACTGGTTGATCGCCACGACGAATATCGAATTCAACATTTGGATATTTTTTAGGAAGTTCTTCACGAATTTTTTCTTCTTCATTATTAGTGACATCTTCACCAATAAATAATGTGACTAAAAATGTTTCATCGTTAATCATTTGCTCAAGTAATTTAGTTAATGAAGCGATTTTATTTTTAACGCAGACAACAATCTTTTTATCATAAATGCCCATAAAATAATCTTTAGTTACTTCAAAGCCATCAACAACAGTATCTTTGATTGAATATGTAACTGAACCAGATTTTAAATTAGCATAAGATTCTTTCATTTCTTTAACGTTATCATCAACACTAGCATCAGGATTAAATGTACTAGCAGCAACGATTCCTTGAGGAATTGTTTTTGTGGTAATAACTCTAACATCAATTTCATCTGTTAAAACATCCGCGGCTTGGAAAGCTGCCATAACAATGTTCGAATTATTTGGTAAAACATAAACAACTTTAGCGTGGCATGAACGAATAGAAGAAATAATATCTTCTATCGATGGATTCATTGTTTGTCCGCCACTAACAATATGATCGACGCCAATTTCTTTAAAATATTCATCAATGCCTTTACCTGCTGATATAGCAACAATTGCAGATTCTTTTAAAGGCTCATTTGATTTATTTTTTTCTATAGAGTCATCCATAATAGATGAATTGCTTCCCTCGGCTAAATTTTTAATATTAATAGATTTAAATTCGCCGAAATTTTGAGCATAAGTGAGAATAGCGCCAGGAGTTAATGTGTGAATATGAACATTAACTATATTATCATTAGTTGAAACTTTAACTGCTTTGCCATGACTTTCTAGAACACTTGTAAAACGAGATTCAATAAAAACTTTCTTTACATCAGTAGGTCCAAGGCCAAGAACGAATTCAATATAATAACCATTAGATTCTGTTAGTGAAACATTAGAAGCCTTTTTATCAACACTTGTAGCAAGATTTTTATCAATAAACTTGCCATTAAGAGCGCTTTCCATACCTTCAAGAATTGTAACTAAACCAGCACCACCACTATCAACAACACCGACTTCTTTTAATACAGGCAAAAGTTCTGGTGTTCTTTTAAGTGATGCTTTAGCTTGTTCAACAAGATATTTCATTGCTTTTTCAATAGACATATCTTCGCTAACTTTTTCATTTAATGCTTCAGCTGATTCACGAATAACAGTTAAGATTGTGCCTTCAACAGGCCTCATAACTGCTTTGTAAGCAATGTTAGATCCATTTAAAAAAGCATCAGCCAAATCAAGAACTTTGATAGTTTTCTTATCTTTTAATGAACTAGCAAAGCCTCTAAAGATTTGACTAGTAATAACACCAGAGTTTCCTCTAGCGCCCATTAATAAACCACGTGAAAATAAATTAGCAATTGAATAAACATCATCGTCATTTCTATTGGTGATTTCTTTTGCACCGCTAGTTAATGTAAGATTCATATTCATGCCAGTATCACCATCTGGAACAGGGAAGACATTTAAAGCATCAATCTCTGGATAGTGATTATATAGATTATTTGTGGCAGATAGAAACATCTGCTTTAATAATTGACCATTTATAGAACGCATAAAAATTAACCAACCTTTTTAAGACTATGAGCATAAACATTTACTCTTTTAACATTTAAAGCAAATGTTTTAGAAATAATATATTTAACACGTTTTTGAACTTCGGAAAGAACTTCTGTAATTTTAACATCAAAAGCGATTATGAGATAAACATCAATAACAACTGTTTTTTTATCTTGAGAAACGATAACTCCTTTACTAAAATTGCCCTTTTTTAAAATATTAACAACTTTATCGTGAATAGAGCTTTTCTTAGCTAAACCAACAACACCATAACAAGCTAAAACAGCATCAGCAACAGTCGATGCAATAGCTTCGTTTGAGATATTAATTGAGCCGAATTTGGTTTTAGTTTTAACAGTCATATAAAATATTAGATAAAATATTTATCTAGTTTGTAATATATCATATTAATGATTAATATGCAAAAATTAGGAAAGCTTCTTAGTCAATAATGAGACAAATTTTGAAGCGTTATTTCCATAGAAAACAATTAGATGATTACCACATGGTGAAGTTAAAAGTGATTCGATTGGATCAATAAACGTGATTTTAATTTGTGTACGACATAAGTTATTTTTGTTGAGATTTTCATTAATTTTTCCTGCAAAAACACTGAATTTTTTAAGATCAGAATTAATTTTACAAATAGTAACATTGCCTGATTTCATCTCACCATGAATACCAACTCCAATGCCACTTTCAAAGTGTGTATCAAGTGTAAATGAAGTAGTGAGTTTAAGTGGTAATGTACAGTGAGCAAAATATCCATAATTTTCTTCAGTGTTAATATAACTTGGATTACATTGGAATGATTGTTTTTTAAATTCTTTATAAATGAGCATCATTGTAATTAAAGCAGGAATATCACCTTCACAAGAAGAGATAATACCTTCATCATTTAATAACGCTAAAGCAAGGCATGATGTGGAATGAGTTGTTGATAACAAATCAAAACATCTCACAGTTAATCCATCAAGATTATATTTTTTAACTAATGCTTTTAAAGCGCTATAAATTTTTAAGCCCTTAAGAACATCGTCTTTTTTAATAATTTTATTTGTGTGTTTT
>CAVIPD010000024.1:0-4787 GCA_963644775.1 bacterium
AAAAAAAAAAAAAAAAATCAACGAGAACTAATCCTTCTTTTACTTCATTATCGAAGTTATCTTGTTTTGTTAAATGTTTAATCATATTTATTCACCTCATCTAAATATTAAAAAGAAAATTAGAAAAATTAAAATAATATGCACTGGAAAATATAAATAACATCCATATTGAAACCATTTCTTATGATATCCAAGTTGGCCATTATACAATAGTATAATAATTGCGGCGAATACACACCAAGTCTCTATTGAAGCAGTATAGATATCTAAAAAGGCTCTTCCATTATAAGAAATATATGATAGGCAATACATAATTACACATAGTACAACTAATGAGCCTACCATAAACAAATTAGTGATACTTCGGTAATATGGAGTTTTAATTATTGCGTCTTGATCAACGTCATATTGCTTCATAAATAATTTTGAGAAGGAATATGAATAATAAAATAAAAGCGATAACGATAAACCAAGTATTGAGTAGCTTGGACGAATGTAAAATGGAAGCCATTTAACTGTCATATCGTTTAATATTTCATAACCTTGAATGACAGTTGTTAGAATAATAAAAGCAATTGGGAAGATTGCTAATAAAGATAATTTATTCTTTTTCCTTAATAACATTAATGTTACTGCACACACTGATAAATCGATAAGTGGTGAATAGGCATTTTCAATTCTAGAATCCACTAAATAATAAATTAATATCTGAGCAGCTAATATAGTTGTTGTAATTATTCCAATACGAAGCATATATAGCTTCATGTTTTTTGTATTTCTAATTCCTTCTATTAATAGAAGTATAAATAATGGGAACGCTAATCTACCAATACATCTAAAAACGTATCCTGTCATATACATTGGATTATTAAATGAAGCAGTTGATGCATATGAAATAAGAAAAACACCAACGTGATCAATTGTCATTAAGACAAGCGCGATTATTTTTAATATAAAACTATTTATCTTTTGTAGACCTAATATCATTTCTTTAAGTTTGTTGCAATCGTGGTAAGGATTGAAATTAAATTATTTGTGATGTGAGCAGATGTACTTGATGCAAAGCCAAATTTTTCATATAAGAAACAGAAGACAAATGCGGCATATAAATAATATGGAAGATTCAAGAATTCATTCATAATATCTTTGCTTAGAAAATCAAAGTGAATAAAGGCAAAGACAATTATTGTTATAACGTATGCTAAATATTTATTTATCCTTCTAAAGAAGGAGTATAAGCCAACACGATATGTGATTTCTTCACATATAGGGCCTATAACACAGAACAATATTATCGACAAGATCGGATATGAAATAACAATATTTGTAAGCATTGTTTCATTTTGATTATCTTTAATTACGATTCCACAAGTTTTTAGAATTAATCCATAAATGATGTTGAACACTAATATTGATAGATAACCAATGATGGCAGAGACTGGCACCATCCAGTGTTTGAATGTTTTCAATAACTTTATGTTATCTTTCCATAAGGTTAAGGTAAGACCAACAAAAGTAATTCCATATGCAACAAAATTTATTAAAGCGTAATAATGGACACTTTTGATAAATTCTTCATAAGTCACATTATTTTGAATAATAAGCGAAGATAATCCTTGTACTAGATACGAAAGTAAATAACCTAATATTTGAAAACCAAACATGCCAATCGCAAATAAAACAATTTGTTTCCAAAAAGGAACAAAACTAACTTTGTTAGTCTTTTTATTGACAAGAGAATGACAATAAGGACATTCACTTAAGGCGTCATCAAATCTATGATTACAATATGGACAATCTCTATTTTTAAACATTTCTAATAGATTATAACGATTTTGTAAACAAAAATGTATAATGTTTTACATGGTTACCATTTTAGAGAGAAACGAAGCAACAATTATTAGAGATCGAAGTCAATTTATTGGTGTATTAATTCATGTTACTTCATCTAAAAGTGTTCCTGAGATTCTTAAGTCAATTAAAAATGAATATCCTAAAGCAAAGCATTATTGCTACGCCTATATCATTAACGGAGCAAAGAAATGCTCAGATGATGGCGAACCAGCAAAAACAGCAGGTAGACCATTATTAGAACTTCTTGAAAAGAAGTCTATGGATGAAGTGTTACTTGTTGTTGTCAGATATTTCGGCGGTGTTTTATTAGGCGCGAGTAGATTAATGTCAACTTATTTAGAAACAGGTGTTGAAGTTATTAGAACATGTGATTTAGTAAATATTGAAAATAAATATATTTATCATATGGAACTCTCTTATAGTGAGTTTGACACTTTAAAAAGACTTATAAAACCGATGCGTATGATTTTAGAAAATATTGTTTATGGTGATATAATAAGCCTCGACGTCTTATGTGATGAAAATGAGGGAATGCTACTAACTGAATGGTTCCCAAAATCACCGATAGAAGTTAACGGAAATAAAAAAGTTTATAGGAGATAAAAATGATTGAAAGAGACGAATATATTCAAAGAAGACTTAACGTCTTAGATAAGATGGAAAGTGGTTCTATCCTCATTCTTTTTGCAGGTCAAGGTAGAAAGAAATCTGGAGATGAAAATTATCCTTTCCAAACAAATAGGAATTTCTATTATTTAACCGGCATTAAGCAAGAAAACTCTGCTTTAATGCTTGTTAAAGCGGATGGAGAAAATGCTTCTTATCTATTTATGGATGAAAAAAACGAAAATGTTGAGAAATGGCTCGGCATCAAAATGACTTATGAAGAAGCTAGTAATATTTCTGGTATTGAAAATGTTTTAACTAGATCATCACTTGATGGAAAACTCGATGTTGCCTTAAAAGATATGACTTATTTTGGAGAAATTAAGAAAATCTATTTAGACCTTGAAAAAGAACTCAAGATAGATGAATGTATGTCCACTCATGAATTCAAGTCCAAAATCCTTGAAAAGTACCTTGGAATTGAAGTTATTGATGCAGGAGATATACTTTTAAAACTTAGAATGGTTAAATCTAAGGCCGAAATCGAAATGATTAAAGATGCGATTAGAACTACTGACATCGGTTTAAGAAATGTTCTTAAAGAACTTGCTGCAGGACGTTACGAGTATAATATGCGCAATGTCTTTGAATTTCATGTTCATGAAGACTTAGATGCGGGTATTGCTTTTGATAGCATTGTCGCCGGTGGAAAGAATGCTGTTATTCTTCATTACCCAGATGCAAGAGATATTCTCCATGATGGAGATCTAATTTTATTAGATGTTGGAGCAAGTAAAGATTATTATAATGCTGATATCTCACGTACTTACCCAATTAATGGTAAATATAATGAATTACAAAGAACAATCTATCAAATTGTCTTAGATTGTAATAAACAAACTGCTAGATTTATGAAACCTGGCCTTACACTTAATGAAGCTCAAGAATTCGCGAAGAATTTCTTAGCGGAAGAATGTGTCGCTAAAGGACTACTTAAATCAAAAGAAGAAATTAGTAGAGTCTATTATCATGGAGTTAGTCATCACTTAGGACTAGACACTCATGATGGACCAGTGTCGACGAAAGGAATGATTCTTGAACCAGGTAACGTTGTCACATGTGAACCAGGATTATACTTCAAAGAACATGGAATCGGAGTAAGAATTGAAGATGATGTTCTAATCACTGAAACCGGCAGTGAAGTTCTCTCAAAAGATATTCTTAAAGAGATTAAGGATATTGAAAGATTGCTTATTAGTAAATAATTAAATAATCAAACTAAAAGGGTGACCGTGAGGCCACCCTTTAATCATACGATGATTATTGTTCTTTACGTTTTCTTAGAACAACGAATCCACCTAAGGCAGTTATACTTGCCAAAGCAACTATAACAATTATGAAGACATTGCTATTTGAATCATCTTTAAAGATTTTTGTATTTAATGATGAAACACTTCTGTCTGAAATATAGTTTGTCATGCTATATTTAGCAACGATTGTGTCGTAACGTGCCATAGCTTGATTTAGTGAATCTCCGCCATTATCGGCTAAATAACCAGCGACAGTTGATTTTTGATCAGTTGTTAAATTGTTATAAATTGTGGAGCATTTTGTCCAAGTATCAGAGGAAACACCATTCATGCTTGTACATTCACTATTAGTTAATTCCATAAATGCTTCGCCATAGGCGATATGAGCATTTGATGCTTCAACAATTTCTACTGTAATTGAACTAATAAATATACGATTTGTATTAACACTAATTGTGAAGCTATTATTTAATGGATAGCAGACATAGTCAGCATAGGACGTACCTACTGAACTAAATGTGAAGCCTCCACATGTTAGAACCGGAGCTTCGGTAGATTTATAACTACATCCATTAATTGTAATTTTACTAACAACATATGATGCATTTACTAAAGACATACTAACTTCAGCAGCACTTGATGAAGATGTTGAGTAGAACATCATATCTGATGTTTTTGGTGACGCACCCAATCTAACATTTGATGTACTTGTAACATTGAACACTGATGAATCAACGCCAGAGAATAATGTTGTATCAGTCCAACTTTCTGTTGTGGTCGAATTAGTGTATGTGGTTGTAGCAGATTTAATTACATATGAAGTGGATGGAATGCTTGCAGCATTAACAGTAACTGTACATGTTGCGCTTGCTTCTCCACATGTTGCGGTAATTGTTGCAATACCTGCGGCAACTGCGTTAATAACGCCATTACTAACTGTGGCTACATTTGAGTCAGATGTAGACCATGTAACTGTTCCTGATGCAGTAGCAGTTAATGTTTCGCTACCTCCAACAG
>CAVIPD010000025.1:0-4527 GCA_963644775.1 bacterium
GCTTTGGAAACAGCAATGTTTCATTGTTTAAAAGAATAGGAGTGAAGAAATTAAAATTTTCTAAATTCCTATTTAATTTTTTAATATATCCTAAGTAACTTTTGTGAGAAATCCTCATGCAATTATTATATTTCAATTTTTTTCGTTTAACACTTATTGATTATTTATATCTTTTTTAATAAAATTAAAACATATGAAACGCGGATTATTAATTATTATGTCTGGTCCTAGCGGAGTCGGAAAAGGTACAGTGCGTCTTGAACTTGTTAAAGATAAAGTGCTTGATTTATTCTATTCCGTTTCAATGACCACAAGAAAGCCTAGACCTGGAGAGGTTGATGGCTCAGATTATTACTTTGTAACTAGAGAAGAATTTGATCGTCAAATTGCTAATGACAATCTACTTGAATGGGCAGAATTTGTTGGAAATAAATATGGCACCCCAAGAGATAAAGTGGAAGATAAACGTAATGAAGGACGTAATGTCTTACTTGAAATTGAAGTTAATGGAACTTCACAAGTACTTTCAAAATTAAAGGGAGATAAAGACGTTGCTACTATCTTTTTAGTGCCTCCATCAATTGAAGAACTTGAGAGTCGCATTAGAGGTCGTTCAACCGAAACCGAAGAGGCAATTCAAAAGCGCTTAGCTCGTTGCAAAGAAGAGTTAAAGATGAAATCACAATATGAATATATTGTTGTTAACGATGATTTAAATCGTTGTGTTGATGAGGTTAGAAATATTATTTATTCTCGCATGAGCAAATAAGGTTAGGGCGTATGAGACTTCTTGAAGTTTTAGTTGAGCGAAAAGCACAGTCTCTTAATCGCCCTTTTTCTTATATTTATGAAGGAGACAAAAACGTTGATATTGGCTATCGTGTTTTAATTTCTTTTGCGAATCAACAAATTGTTGGCTATGTCATTAAATGTGAAAACACCAATAAAACACGTAAACAAATTGAAAAAGAGAAAGGCTTTATTATTTCATCTATTTTAGATGTGATTGATGAAAAGCCTTTATTAAATAAAGAATTGATGAAACTTGCTAATGAAGTGAGTGAATATTATTTATCACCTTTAATTAGTGTTCTTCAAACAATGTTACCTACATCGCTTAAGCCATCATCTTCATCGCTAAAAGGGCCAAAAATTGCATATGAAACTTATGTTCATCTAGAAAATGATAATGAAGATGGTTTAACTGCTAAACAAATAGAGCTAGTAAGACTCTTAAAAAGAAATGGTGACATATTAAAGAAAGATTGTAAGAGCGAATGCATTGTTAAAAATTTATTGAAATCTAATAAAATTTCGCTTAAAAAAATTGAAAAAAATAGATTAGTTATTCCTGAATACAAAAAAGAAAAGATAAAGAAATTAACTATTGATCAAGAAAACGCGGTAAATTCAATACTTAACACTGACAAAACTGTAACTTTGTTACATGGTGTTACAGGAAGTGGTAAAACAGAAGTATATTTAAAGTTATCTGAACAAATGCTTAACAAAGGCAAAAATGTTTTAATGCTCGTTCCTGAAATATCCTTAACACCTGTTATGGTTGAATATTTTCAAAGAAGATTCAAAGGTAATGTTGCTATTCTTCATAGTGAATTAACATCTGCTGAAAAATATGATGAATATCGCCGTATTTCTCGACATGAATGCCATGTTGTTGTTGGCGCTAGAAGCGCGATATTCGCACCATTAGATAACATTGGATTAATTATTCTTGATGAAGAACATGTTGAATCTTATAAGCAAGATTCTTTGCCGTATTATCACGCTAGAGATGTCGCAATAATTAGAGCAAAACATTTTAATGGTAAAGTTGTGCTTGGTAGTGCAACACCATCTCTTGAAACTAAGGCTCGCGCAGATAAAGGAATTTATCACCAAGTTTTACTAAATAAACGCATTAATGAAAAAGACCTTCCTACGACACGAATTATTGATATGTCCCGAGGTTATAACTTAACTCGTGAATCATATATGTTTTCAAAGCAACTAATTGAAAGTATTAAAGGCGTTTTAGCTAGAAATGAACAAGCTATTCTATTAATAAATAGAAGAGGTTATTCTGGATATATAACATGTCGCAGTTGTGGACATATTATTATGTGTCCAAATTGCGGCATTGCATTAACATATCATAAAGAAGACAACATGCTTAAATGTCACCATTGCGGTCACGTTGAACTAACAGTAGACACTTGCCCAGAATGTGGCTCACATTATTTATCACATAACGGCTTTGGCACAGAACGAATTGAAAACGAAGTAAAAAAGTTATTTCCGAATGCAAGAATACTCCGTCTTGATAGCGATGTTGGAGAAGTTAGAAATAACATTAAAAAAACAATCGAAAAATTCTCAAGTTTAAAAGCTGATATTTTAGTTGGAACTCAAATGATTGCAAAAGGTCACGATTTTCCAAATGTTACTTTAGTAGGTGTTGTTTTGGCGGATATTGGTTTGTCTATGCCATCATTTAGGTCCACTGAACGAGCTTTTGAATTAATAACTCAAGCAGTCGGTAGAAGTGGACGAAGCGAAAAAAATGGTGAAGCAATTATTCAAACATATAATCCATCTCACTATGCAATCACGTTAGCAGCGAAACAAGATTATAATGCTTTCTATAAGAAAGAAATGCAAATTAGAAAGATTCAACAATATCCTCCATATACATATCTAACAAGTATTGAAGTGACAGGAAAAAAAGAAGAAATTGTTATTTCAGTTAGCCAGGATATTGTTAATGAAATGAATGAGCAAAATTTTGAAAATGTATCTATTTTAGGTCCAACAAGTCCATATATTTCACATGAAAATAACAATTATCGACGACTTATATTAGTAAAATATAAAAATAGTGATAAAATTAAGCCATACCTTGAACATCTACTTGATGTTCTTAAATTAAGGTCTCAAATTAACGTTAAAATTAACGTTGATCCATACAATTTCTAGGAGGTTTACATGATTACAATTTCAATTCTTGGACTAGATCAATACATTGTCGGCCATTATTCAAAAGAGCACACACTCAATCTTGCAAACTTATTTGAAGTCGGAGATGAAAAAATATCATTTTACGCTCCAAATGCATATATATTTCATAATGGTGTAGAGCAAACTTCATGGGACACAATTGTTAGAGTTAACGCCCCATGCAAATTTAGAATCTTTGAAGATAAAGTTAGTAAATATTTAATTCAAACTCTGAAAGAGTTTACTATCAATTTATCAGTGGAATTTTATTATTATGAAGATGAAAATCGTCATGAATATGTTAATAATGAATATCCACGTTTCCTTAAAGAAGATAATCTTGTTAATGTTGAAGAAGAAACACTTGCTGAGGGTGAAGAACTCTGTGAAGAAAATATGTTTGAAAATTTTGAGGAGAAATTAAAAGGTGAAACCTGCTCATGCGGACATCATCACCATAAATAATTATGAGAGAATTAGAACTCGCTAATAATGTCCTAACTAATGTCTTAAAAGATAATTTTTCTTTTAAGAAATCTTTAAAAGATACTTTTGATAAGCTTCCACCAAAGCAAAAGCAATATGCTTCAATTGTTTCTTTGCTTGTTGGCTGTGAACTTCGTCATCATTTAATGTTTTTAGAATTGCTTAACGAAAAGTCAATTGAATTAGAATCTGAACTAAAAAACATTGTTCTTATTGCTCTTGCAAATAACTTTTTCGCTAAAAAATTTGATAAAGTGGAAGTGAATAACTTTGTTAAACTATCACTTTGCGATAAATATAGTGATGAACTTGATAATATTTTAAATTATGAAGGTTCAATCGGTGATTTAATTAGTCTAGATAAAAGTTCTATTGATTACATCTCACTTAGATTTAACACACCAAAATATTTATCCAAGATGTGGATTAAACATTTTGGAAAAGGTCCAACACTTAGAACATTAAAAACAAATGGACTTCCATTTAAAAATTATGTTCGTGAAAATTATTTATTCCCTCATCCAGAAATCCTTGATGATCAAGAAAAGTTCACTAAGTTAGATGAATTCATGTATTTATATAAAGGCAAAGAACTTCGTAAATTCCATGAATATCAAGAAGATAAAATCATTTCTTTAAATCCAGTTATTAAATCATTGCTTGATAAATACATTGATCCTTCACTTAACGAACTAACGATGTATTCTGGTGATAACGATAATTTAGTGAAAGAAATGCATATTCGCCTAAATGGAACCAAAGGACTCAATTTATGTGTTCCTTCAATGAATGATCGTCCTGAAATTAGACGTTATATTCGTGTTAATAAAATTAAAAATATCAATCTTTGGGACGCGAATGATTTGGTTGGATATAAGACAGGTATCTCACTTCCTCAAGAATTTATTCTTGTCAATCCTAAATCATCTGGTTTTGATAATGTGTCTAGATACCCGGATTATTTACTTAGATTTGATCGAAACTCATTTGATGAATTAATTTCAAAACAAAAACAAGTTCTTGATGATTTAAGTAGTTTTGTTG
>CAVIPD010000025.1:4537-19615 GCA_963644775.1 bacterium
AGGTGGACACCTTGTTTATCTTGTTAACACTCTTAACAGAAAAGAATCCTTTTCAGTCATTTCATCATTTATTATCAATCATCCAAATTTTGAATTAATTGACGAAAGACAAGTTTTCCCATATGAGGAAGAAAATGCGTCAATTTATTACGCAGTAATGAAAGCTATAGATAATTCAAATGATTAATTTATACGGCCAAGAAATTAAAAAATTAGAGGAATTGCTTGTTGTAAGAGGACAAAAAAAGTATCGCGCAACACAACTTTTTTCATGGCTTTATGAAAAGAAAGCCTCATCATTTGATGAGATGAGTGATGTCTCGAAAATTTTTAGAGAAGAATTAAAACGTGATTTTTGTTTAGACTTACCTAAAATATACACTAAACAAGAAAGTAAAGATGGCACGATCAAATTGCTTCTTGAATTAACGGATGGTAATAAGATTGAAACCGCAATGCTTCCATATAATTATGGAAACGCTATATGCGTTACATCACAGGTAGGTTGCAATATGGGCTGTGCTTTCTGCGCATCTGGATTACTTAAAAAACAACGTAATTTAGAAGTTCACGAAATGGTTGGCCAAGTTTTAGTGATGAATAAACTTCTTGAAGAAAAAGGCGAGCGTATTACTCATATTGTTGTTATGGGAACAGGTGAACCTTTTGATAATTACGATAATGTTTTAGATTTTATTCGTATTGTTAATCATCAAAAAGGTTTAGCGATTGGAGCACGTCATATAACTGTATCAACATGTGGACTAGTGCCCGGAATTAAAGATTATGCAATGGAAGGATTACAAACTAATCTTGCTATTTCATTGCACGCTCCAACAGACGATTTAAGAAATAAGTTAATGCCTATTAGCAAGAAATATCCAATGAATGAACTTATGGATGCGATTGCTTTTTATGAAAAGCACGCTCAAAGAAGAGTTACATTTGAATATATTTTATTAAGTGGCGTTAATGATACACTTGAATGCGCTAAAGAATTAGCTAAGCTAATTAATAACGCATCAACATATATAGTTAATCTCATTCCATATAATCCTGTGAATGAGAAACCATTTAAAAGAAGCGATGAACAATCGGTACATAAATTCTTTAGTTACCTTAAAAAGCAACATATAAATGTCACCATTCGTAAAGAATTCGGAAATGACATCGACGCTGCCTGTGGTCAACTAAGAGCAAAGGAGTACTATGGCAAAAAAGATAATTAAGGGAGAATTCGCAAGTAAAACAGATATTGGTCGCGTTAGACTAACTAACGAAGATCAAGCATTTTCACTTATCAATTCTGGCGGAAATGTTCTTTTAGGCGTATGCGATGGTATGGGTGGTCACAATAAAGGTGATTTTGCCTCTAGATTAGCAAAAGAAACAATTGTCGAAGAATTTAGAAAGAAAAATAAATTTTTAACTCATCTTGGAATTATGTTTTGGCTTTCTAGATTAATTAAAAAAGTAAATTCGAGAATTTATAATCAAAGTGAATCGAATCCTGATTATAAAGGTATGGGCACAACAGTTGTTTTGGCCTTACTTGTTGGAGAACATATTTACATTGTAAATATAGGTGATTCAAGAGCTTATTCGGTTCGTTTTAACGATTTAAAACAATTAACTGTTGATCAAACCTATGTTGAATATTTATATCGAACAGGTAAGATCACTAAAGAACAAATAAAATCAAGTGAAGATAGACATATTTTGATGAATGCGGTTGGAACATTCCCATCTGTAAGTTTCAAAATAAACAAATATCAGAACTTTAAACGTCCAATTCTTCTTTGTTCTGATGGGTTATATAACAATGCTACAGAAACTGAAATTCATTCTGCTGTTTCTACAAATGAAAGAATCGAGCAAAAGATTGAATCTTTGATTGCGATTGCTAATAGCAATGGTGGCTCTGATAACATTGCTATCTCTTATTGGGAGGCTATCGACAATGATTAAGATTGGTGATCGTATTGATAATCGTTACCGTATCACAGGTAGAATTGGCACTGGTGGTATGGCTGAAGTTTTTGAAGCGACCGATTTTATATCAAAAAAGATTGTTGCAATTAAAATCATGAGAGAAGAGCTTCTTGATGATAGTGAAAATATTAAACGCTTCGAAAGAGAAGCAACCGCTTGCGCTGCAATGAATCATCCAAATATAATTCATGTTTATGCTCGTGGAGTGGTGGATGATCGACCTTATATGGCATATGAATATATCAAAGGCCAGACTTTGTCTGAAAAATTAGATTTCTTAACTCAATTAACTGTCTATGAATCATGCGTTATTATGTGCCAACTTTTAGATGCGGTAAATTATATCCATAGGCACGGAATTATTCATCGTGACATTAAGCCACAAAATATATTTTATCTTCCAGATGGAACAGTTAAACTTGCGGACTTTGGTATTGCCGTGGACGCTAATTTAGATGAAACTAAAACAGAAAAAGGAATTATCGGATCAGTGTTTTATCTTGCACCAGAAATATGCGAAGGTAAAGCCCCAACAATTCAAAGCGACATTTATTCGTTAGGTGTTACATTTTTTGAACTTATAACAGGAAGACTTCCTTATGAGGAAGGCCATGCCGTTGATATAGCAATTTCACATATCAAAAGACCATTCCCATCTACGACAAAATTCTCACCAAATTGTCCGAAGGAAATTGATCGCATAATTTTAAAAGCGTGTCGTAAAAATCCTAAGGAAAGATTCCAATCTGCTGAAGAAATGCTAGAAGCTATTAAAGCTGCTATGGAAAATAGAGAAAATTTCAAAGAAAAGAAGAGTTTATTAAAACGTATTTTTGGATTCAAATAATGAAGGGAAAAATAATTTCAACATTATCAAATACATATCAAGTTTATTCTATGGGAGTAAACTATACCGTTTTCCCTAGAGGTATCTTTCGTCATAAAAATCAACATATTGCTGTTGGAGATAATGTTGTTGTTGATGATGAAAATTTTACTATTTTAGAAATACAAGAAAGAAAGAACGAATTGATAAGGCCAAAAACCGCTAATATTGATCAAATATTTGTAACTATGTCAGTTAAAGAACCTGACTTATCTATTGAATTAGTATATAAGTTTTTAACTTATATTAATATGAATAATATTGCAGCAAATGTCATATTAACAAAAATTGATTTGCTTACTGATTTAACTGAAATTAACGCATTAAAAAACGACTTAGAAAAATTAGGAATCAACGTTTATTTAGTTTCTAAAAATGATCAAAAATCTATTGAAAAGATTGTTGAAACTTTAGCAAATAAAACATCAATTTTTATGGGCCAAACAGGAGTAGGGAAATCATCATTAATTAACATGATTGATCCTAATTATGAACGAAAGATTGGCTCATATTCAATTAGTAGAGGTAGAGGAAAACATCAAACCAAAGAAGTCATTCTTCTTCCATTTGGCGATGGATTTATTGGAGATACTCCTGGATTTTCTGCTTTAGATTTAAATATTTTTAAAGAAGATTTAGCGAAATTCTTTTCAGGATATAATTCTTTATTCACAAAATGTTTCTTCTCAGATTGTCTTCATCAAAATGAGAAAAAATGTGCAGTTAAAGATGAAATTTCAAAAGGAAATCTTTCTAAACAAGCATACGAAATTTATATTAAATTATTAAATGAACTTCCTTATAGGAAAGAAAGGTATAATATATGAAAAATATAATTGCTCCAAGTTTGCTTAGTGCAAACAAAGAAAAATTGCTCGACGAACTTCACTTAGTCGAATCGTTAGGCGCTACATGGATTCACTGGGATGTTATGGATGGAGTGTTTGTTCCAAATACTTCATACACTGCTGAAGATGTGAAGAAATATGCTAAATCACATAAGATGTTTAATGATGTTCACATTATGGTAGCGAATCCTAAAGAAGTTGCTCCTATGTTTATGTTAGCTGGCGCTGATTTAGTAACATTTCATATTGAAGCAGTAGAATGCCCAGTCTGTGTTGGCAAAATTATTGACACATTGCATTCTCATGGATGTAAAGTTGGTATCTCGATTAAACCTGACACAAAAGTTAAAGCGATTGTTCCATTTTTAGATCGTATTGACTTAGCATTAGTTATGTCAGTAGAACCAGGTAAAGGCGGACAAAAATTTATGCCTAAGGCACTAAAAAAGATTAAAAAACTTCGCCATATCATTGATAAAAAACACTATGATTGCTTGATTGAAGTTGATGGTGGAATTAACGGTGAAACAGGTCCTTTATGCCGTAAAGCTGGTGCGGATATTTTAGTCGCAGGAAGTTATCTATTTGGTCATGAAGATATCAAAGAAAGGATTGAATCTTTAAGATGATAAAACCTAATTTAATTTGGGGTTTAATTTTAGGAGCGATTGTCTTAGTTTTTTTGTTAATGATAACCTTTGGTTATCTATTTAGTAAAAAAGAAGATAAATCAATATCTTTTTTCTCACATTTTCCATTCGAAATTATTAAAGGTGAAGTATCAAATATTTTCTTGATCATTTATATGATTGTAGCCTTTGCTCCATTATTCGTGATAATTCCTTTATTTGGTGAATTTGGAGACTTCGCAGTATTTAATATTTTTATTGCTGCATTCTTTGGCTTATTTTCGTTAGTTGTTGGGGCAATTATCAAAATCACAACAAAATACATCGTGCCTCATATTCGTTTAGCATCAATATTAATGGCAGGAGCATTTTTGATGAGTGCTTTAACGTCACTTCATTTTTTCCTTAATTTTTCGATGATGTCAAAATTTCCAGGAAATGGATATGTTCATTTATCTCTTGGAATTATTGCTGGTTTACTTGCCCTTGGCATGTTAGTAGTGATGTTTAATCCAAGACTTAAAAAATGGGCTCAACTCGAAGAACATATTGATGGCGATAATAAAATTTTTGATCGCCCAAAGTTCTTTCCACTTGCTTATAGTGAATGGATTTCTGTTATAGTCTTGTTTATATCTCAATTATTATTCATGTTAAGTTTAATAAATTTCTAACAAAAAAAGATTCCATTAGGAATCATTTTTATATAGTAGTGAAGTTATTATTTTGCGTTTTTGAGCAATGAACGATGTGCTCTTGCGCTCATACGAACTGTAACCATTTGTCCATTAATGTTTAATCTATATTTTTGAAGATTAACATTCCAAGCACGACGTGTGGCAATGTTACTGTGTGAACGTGCGTTACCGGTTCTTTTACCGACTCCACTGATTTGACAAACTCTTGACATAGCTTAACCTCACTTTTTCTAAAAATAGCAAGTAGTATTCTAACACGATGAATATAAGATGTAAATTAAAGATTTGGTTTTCTAAAGCGTTCAACGAATTCTTCTTCACTTATTAAGTGAGAATAATTAAGTGCGTATTCATAAATAATTTTATTTTTATCAAACGCTAAATATTTAGCACGACCATCATTTTGATAGAAAAGAAGCATATTATGCTTTTCAGACCATTTTTCATCGATAAAGATGATATCACTAAATCTATATTCATAGACTTTTCCCATCTTGTAATGACGAATGGAGCCTTTATCAACTTCGTAATATGTTTGAGTTATTGATAACCAGCAAAAAACAATCGATAAGACAGCAATGCTAGGAGTGTAGATATAGAAACTAGGTTCTAGCGGAAAAAATTGTTTGTATTGAAAAGATACATAAAATATTGCTTCAAACACAAAAAATAATATAACGAAAATAATGATTATTCTTTTGGCAGGAATCTTTAATTTGTTTGAATTCTTCTCTTTCGCCATGCATTTATTATAATCAAAAAATACAAATTCATTAAACGATTTCTTTGTGCGTGTGCGATATTATGCTAAAATACTCGTAGAAAAATATTGTTATTTTTTCGAATACATTTATTTAGGAGAGATTTATGTCAGAAAAAATGGTCGCTATGATATTAGCTGGCGGTAAAGGCACACGTTTAGAAGCATTGACTAAAAAAATTGCTAAACCTGCTGTCAGTTTCGGCGCTAAATATCGTATTATTGATTTTCCACTTTCTAACTGTGCAAACTCAGGCATCAACACGGTAGGTGTTTTAATGCAATATGAGTCTGTTGGTCTTGAACAATATATCGGTAATGGTGGAAAATGGGGGCTTAATGGAGTTCGTTCATTAACTACTACGCTTACACCAAGACAAACAGAAGAGGGATTAAATTGGTTCAAGGGAACTGCTGATGCAATTTATTGTAATATTGACTTCCTTGATCAATGTGATCCAGAAAATGTTTTAATTCTTTCAGGCGATCATATTTATTCGACAACATTTGATGAAATGTTAAAGCAGCATGAAGAAAGTAATGCTGATTGCACAATTGCGGTCTATCAAGTTCCTATATCAGAAGCTAGTAGATTCGGCATCTTAGTAACAGACAAGAAAAATCAAATCGTTGAATTCCAAGAAAAACCAGCTCATCCAATTTCTAATTTGGCAAGTATGGGTATCTACATATTTAAATATAAAATTCTCCGTAAATATTTACTCGAAGACGCTAAAAACGAGAAATCATCTCACGACTTTGGTAAAAACATCATTCCAACAATGCTTAACGATGGCCGCAAGATGATGGCTTATGTCTATAAAGGCTATTGGAAGGATGTTGGAACAATTGCTTCACTTCATCAAGCAAACATGGATCTTCTTAAAGCAGGCACAACACTTGATGATATTACCAATGGTAACCGCATTTATAGTGAAGACACAACTTCGCATCCACAATATATAGGTGAGCACGCAAGTGTGAAAAATTCACTTATTAACCAAGGTGCTATTATTCTTGGAGATGTTGATCAATCAGTCATTTCAAATGAAGTAATAATTTATGAAGGGGCTATAGTTTCCAACTCAGTTTTAATGACTGGTGCAAAAGTTAGAAAAGGCGCAATCGTTAAAAACGCTGTTTTAGCGCCTGATGCTGTTGTTGGCGAAGGTGAAGAAGTAATCGCCAAAGATGGTGAAGTTACTTTATATGCAAAAAAGGTGGTGAGAAGCCATGAATAATAAAGTTATCGGAATATTGAATCTATATGATTCACCAAATTTAGGTCCATTAACAGAAACAAGAACTTTAGCATCTACTTCCTTTTTAGGAAGATTTGCTTTAATGGACTTCCCATTATCATGCTTTACAAATGCTGGATTTAATAATATTAACATTCTTGTTAAAGATAATTTTAGAAGTGTTGCTAAACATGTTGGCTCTCTTAAAACATGGGTTAATAACACAAAAATTGGACGTCAAAATATTTTGATTAACGAAAAAGGCATTCGTAATCCAAAAGATAACACAGATCTAGAATGTTTATTACAAAACGACTGGGTTTTATATGAAGCTAATGCGGAAGTAGTAGTTATTATGCCTGCTCATATCTTAACTCAAATGGATCTACGCCCAATTATCAAAGAACATCTTAAGAGTGAAACTGATATTACAATCGTCTACTCACACATTAATAATGCGGACGAAACATTCTCAACATCAAATATCCTAAAGATTAAAGATGGCAAGGTTATTTCATCAAAAAAGAACAATCAAAAAGAGAAAGAAGTTGATATTTCACTTGAAACATATGTTATTGGTGTTAACACACTTCAAAGAATCCTCCATAATGCGGATTTATTGAAATATAAGTCTCTTAAGAAAGTCGTTGAGATTTTAGTTAAAACTAAAGGAGCACGTGTCTCCGCTTTTGAATATAGCGGATATTGTCGTTGCTTTGATACATTTGATCATTTTGTTGAATATTCATTTGAACTTCTCGATTATAACGTTTCAAAAGGTTTATATGGCAAAGTTCAAGATAAAGCGTGGCCTATATACACACTCACGCACAATACTCAGCCTACACTATATGGTAAAAATGCAGTTGTGAAAAACTCGTTTGTTGCTAATGGTGCCAAGGTTAATGGTAAAGTTGAAAATTCAATCATTTCCCGTGATGTCACAATCGGAAATGGAGCAGTTGTTAAAAATTCAATCATTCTCACTGGAACATATATTGATCCAGATGCAAAGATTGAAAATGCTGTTATTGATAAATACTGTCGTGTTGCCTCTAAGGTCGTCATTAAAGGTAGAAAATCAAGTCTAATTTACGTTGAACAAGGAAAATTAGTTAAATGAAAATAGCAATGATAGCCTCGGAGGCTAATCCACTTTGTAAAAGTGGTGGCTTAGCAGATGTTGCTTATTCTTTGACGCGTGAGTTAAACGCGCATAATGAAAAAGCAATCATAATTCTCCCATATTATAAAAAAATTAAAAATAGCAACATCAATGCTTTATTTTTAGGCTATACATATGTAAATATGTCTTGGAGAAGACAATATATTGGAATATTCAAAACTGAAATTGACGGAATCGATTATTATCTTATGGATAACGAATATTATTTTAATCGCGATGATTTATATGGCTATAATGACGATAACGAGCGTTTTGCATATTTTTCTCTTGCTGCATTAGAAACTCTAAAATATGTTGATTTTAAACCAGATATCATTCACATACATGATTGGCAAGGCGGAATGATTCCGTGTTTGCTTAAAGAAAAATATTGTGGCGATAAATTTTATCAAGATATTCATAGTGTATTAACAATTCATAATCCTGCTTTTAAAGGTATGATGGATAAATACTTCCTTAATAATTATTACGGCTTATCAGATTCTTTATTTGATAAAGGCTATGTTAGATTTGAAGGACAAGTTAGCACTCTTAAGAGCGCAATTACTTATGCTGATATGATTACAACCGTATCTCCGACGCATAGAAATGAATTATTAACACATGAATTATCACATGGTTTAAGTAGTGTACTCTCTCTTAGAGAAGAAGATTTTGTTGGCATTATAAATGGACTAGACGTAAAAGAATTTAATCCAAACGATGATCCAAAGATAATTAAGACATATTCATCCTCTAATTTTCTTAGTGGTAAAAAAGCAAATAAATACAATGTGTTAAAGGAATTTAAACTTCCTAAAAATGACGGTCCATTATTTGGATTAGTTTCACGACTTACATGGCAAAAAGGAATCGATTTAGTTATTTCTAATGTTTCATATTTGGTTTCTAAAGGTGCATCGATTATTATCCTAGGTAGCGGTGAACATGATTTAGAAAATAAATTTCAATTCCTTAAAGATAAATATCCTAACAATGTCGGCATTTATATTGGCTATAATGATGCACTGGCGCATAATGTATACGCTGGAAGCGACTTCTTCCTTATGCCATCATTATTCGAGCCTTGTGGGATTGGTCAAATCATCGCTCAACGATATGGCACACTTCCTCTAGTTAGAGAAACTGGTGGACTTGTAGACACAGTAATTGGCTATCACAGAAATAACTTAGATAAAGCAAACGGATTTAGTTTCAAGGATTATGACGGAATTGCTCTAGGTTATACAATCAATCAAGCATTAGAAGTTTATCAAGATAAAGATACATTTAAGAAAATGATTAAAAATGCGATGAATTTAGATAGATCATGGAATAAATCAATGAACGAATACATCGCTATATATAGAAAGGCTGTTAAAAAATGAGTTACGATCATAAAAAAACTGAACAAAAATGGTTAAAGGTTTATGAAGATGAAAAACCATTCTTTTGTGATACACATGATTTTTCAAAACCTAAATACTATGTATTAGATATGTTCCCTTATCCTTCAGGGCAAGGACTTCATGTAGGTCATCCTGAGGGCTATACCGCAACCGATATTGTTGCACGTATGAAAAGAATGCAAGGATTTAACGTCCTTCATCCAATGGGTTGGGATTCATTCGGTTTACCTGCTGAACAATTTGCGATTAAAAATAATCGTCATCCTGATGAATTTACTCAAAAGAATATTGCTAACTTTCGTCGTCAAATTAAAGCTCTTGGTTTTTCATATGACTGGAGTAAAGAAATAGCAACAAGTGATCCAAGTTTTTATAAATGGACACAATGGATATTTACAGAACTATATAAAAACGATTTAGCATATGTTAGTAATGTTCCAGTTAACTATTGTCCTGAATTAGGCACTGTTTTAGCTAACGAAGAAGTCATTGACGGTAAAAGTGAACGTGGTGGTTTCCCGGTTATTAAGATGCCAATGAGACAATGGGTACTTAGTATAACTAAGTATGCTGACAAATTACTTGATGGTTTAGATGGACTAGATTGGCCTAAATCAACTCTCACAATGCAAGAAAATTGGATTGGTAGAAGTTTAGGCGCAGAAATCACATTTAAGGTCGCTGATAGTGATAAATCATTCAGCGTTTTCACAACACGTGCAGACACATTATTTGGATGTACATATTGTTGTTTGGCGCCTGAGCATCCACTTGTTAAAGAAATCGTTAGTAAAGAACAAGTTTCATTAGTTAACCAGTATATCGATTCTATTAAATCAAAATCTGATATGGAACGTACTGAACTAAATAAAGATAAAAGTGGTATCTTTATTGGTGCTTATGCGATTAATCCAATTAATGGTAGACGCGTTCCAATTTATATTGCTGATTATGTTTTATATGGATATGGTAGTGGCGCTGTTATGGCAGTGCCAGCACATGATCAAAGAGATTATGAATTTGCAAAAAAACATAATCTTGAATTTATTCAAGTTCTTGAAGGCGATATTTCAAAAGAAGCTATGGAAGGTGATGCTAAACACATCAATAGTGACTTTGCTAATGGTCTAAATATCGCTGATGCTAAAAAAGCAATCATTGCTAAATTGGAGGAATTAGGTGTTGGTAAAAGCAAAGTTAACTATAAGTTAAGAGACTGGATTTTCTCTCGTCAAAGATATTGGGGAGAACCAATTCCTGTTACATTCTATGATGATGGCAAAGTTGAGACAGTTGATATTAAAGACTTACCTCTAACTCTTCCGTTAATGGATAAATACGCTCCAAGTGGCGATGGTTCATCTCCGTTAAAGAATGCTACAAATTGGGTCAACGTTGACATTAATGGTAGACATGGTGTTAGAGAAACTAATACAATGCCTCAATGGGCAGGATCATGCTGGTACTATATTCGTTATATCGATCCACATAACGAAAAGGCATTTGCTGATCCAAAATTGATTAAACATTGGTTGCCAGTTGACTTATATATCGGTGGTGCCGAGCACGCTGTTTTGCATTTGTTATATTCTAGATTCTGGCATAAATTCTTGTTTGATAAAGGTTATGTTTTTTCATCAGAACCATACAAGAAATTGTTCCATCAAGGAATGATTCTTGGCGAGAACAACGAAAAGATGTCTAAATCACGCGGAAATGTAGTTAATCCAGATGATATAGTTGAAAACTATGGTGCAGACGCTCTTAGGTTGTTTGAGATGTTTGCTGGACCGCTCGAAGAAAGCTTCCCTTGGTCAACTACAGGCATTGCTGGGGCAAGAAGATTCATCGAACGTGTATATCGCTTATATACCGAAGAAGAATTTGTTAGTAAGATGAGCGATGAAAATTCACATGAACTTGATTTTGCCTATAATGCAACGGTTAAAAAAGTAACATCCGATTTTGAATCACTTCAAATTAATACTGCTATTTCTCAAATGATGATATTTGTGAATGCATTATATAAGGCTAATAGCCTATATAGACCTTATTTAGAAGGATTTATTAAGATGTTTTCATGTGTTTGCCCATTTGTTGGTGAAGAATTATTCGAAAGATTGACTGGTAAACATTTAGTTGATTATGAGAAGTGGCCATTGTATAACGAAGCATGTTTAGTTTTAGACACTGTGAAAATAGCAGTTTCTGTAAATGGTAAACCTCGTGGACTTCTCGAAGTTAGTAAAGATATTTCTGAAGAAGAAGTTAAAAAACTCGCTCTTGAACTTGACGGCGTCAAACGTCATATCGAAGGGAAAGAGATTAAGAGAATTATTGTTGTGAAAGGAAAGATTGTTAACATTGTCGCTATATAATATGAACAATTCACATTTAATGATTGATGTCGGTAATTCGACTATTATCTTTGGGGTGTTTATAGATGGAAAATTAACACAATCTTTCATTGTTAAATCCGATATTGATCATGTTGCAAAATTAAGAGATATATTAAATGATTTTATCGTAGATAAGCATATTAATATTTCCGATTTTAAAGGTGGATTAATTTGCTCAGTTGTATCTTCATATAATAGAAACATTTTTAATGCGATAAAAGATACTTTTAAAATTGAAGTTCAAATCATGGATCATTCATTTGTTAATGATGTTGAAATTAATGTAGATAATCGTCAGGAAGTTGGTCTAGATTTAATCGCCGATGTCGTATACGCTAAAGCAAATAAATTATATCCATGTTTAATTGTTGATATGGGTACAATTTCTAAATTTATTGCGATTGATAAAGATGGTAAATTTGATGGAGTTTCATTTATTCCAGGGGTAGAAGTAGGTTTTGATATTATGCGTAATTCAACATTTGCTCTTCCTCTTAGTGAATTACTTAAGAAGCCTTCAAAAGCATTTGGTAATAACACATTAGAAGCTTTAAATAGCGGTATGTATTACGCTACAATCGGATCAATCAATGAATTCGTTAACCAATTTGAAAATAAATACGGTAAACATAATAAAATCCTTACCGGTGGGATATCTCCAATATTCGTTGGTGATTTCCCTGATTTTGTCCATGACAAAAATCTAACCTTAAAAGGAATTTATGAAATATATAAAAATAATTGAGGTATTGTTATGAATTATTATTCTTTAATGAAACCTTATCGCCAAGAAATGGTTGATAAGCTAATGGAATTTCTAAAAATTCCTTCTGTACTTGATGAAAAAGGTGCAACAAAAGAAATGCCTTTTGGTAAAGATGTTGATGCAGCTCTTAAATACATTGGTAAATTAGGTGAAGAACTCGGTTTCAGCGTTGATTATTGTGATGGCTATGCTACTGAGCTCACAATCGGTAGTGGAGATAAACTTATTAGCATTTTTGCTCACGCTGATGTTGTACCAGCAACAGGCACATGGAAATATGGCCCATTTGAACCAACAATTGAGAAAAATAAATTATATGCTCGTGGTAGTAGCGATGACAAAGGACCGCTTATTGCTTCGTTATATGCAGTTAAAGCACTAGTTGATAAAGGAATCGTTAACGGCTATAGAGTTAGACTCGTTGTTGGAGGCGATGAAGAAAGTGGTTCAAGATGTTTAATTCACTATTTCGAAGATTTACATAAAGAGAATCCGACATTTGGTTTTACTCCAGATAGTGATTTTCCACTTATATATGGTGAAAAAGGCATTACTGATTTTCACACAAGACTAAAAATTGATATTCCTCATGTTAAATCTATTAAAGGCGGTGTTGCTTCTAATGCTGTCTGCGATAAAGTTAGCATCACTATGGATAAAGACGAGGAATTCATCAAATATCTCGATGAAAAGAAGATTAAATATGAAATTAATAATGAAGACATTATCTTTATTGGTAAAGCTGTTCACGGAAGTACCCCAGAACTCGGAATTAATGCTGGGTTAATCACTCTAAATGCTTTAGGAGATTTCTATAAAATAGAAAGCATCAAAAATATTAGTGAAAAACTTACCGAAACGAGCGGTAAATTATTCAACGGTTATTCTCATTCAAAACTTCTTGGTGATACCACATATTGTGTTGGCATTATTGAGTATAAAAATGGCGAACTTTATTTCACGGTGAATTTTAGATATAACGAACTTGTTGATCCAAGCGTTTTTATGAAAAACATGGATGAACAATTAGGTACAACTTCAACTACTCATGGTTCGTCAAAAGTTCTTCTTTATGATCCAAATTGTAAGATGGTTAAAGCAATGATGAAAGCCTATCGTAGTGAGGCACATGATAGAACTAAACCTTTAACTACAGGTGGTGGAACATATGCAAAACACGCCGCAAATACAGTCGCTTTTGGAGCACAATTCCCACACGCTGAATTCACGATGCACGAACCAAATGAGTATATCAATTTAGATGACTTATTTATGTCTTCAGTTATTTATGCTCATGCCATTAAACTCTTAGGAGAACTTGATGAGAACTAAGTATAAACAGTGGGCAGTCGACTATTTAGTCGAACATAAAGAAATTGTTCTTGAAAAGATTGATTTATCACAAGAATTTTTAAAAAAACCTCTTTGTTTAGAAGTTGGCTCAGGTAAAGGCGATTTTATCTTGAATTTTTCACAAAAACATTTAGATAAATCATTTATCGGAATCGAACGTGTTGAAACTGTTGCTGGTATGATGGCAAGAAAGCTAGTTGAAGCTAAATCAACTAACGTATTGGTTTTTCCGTATGATGCTAAAATTGCCTTTGAACAATTAGGTGAAAATGTGGTGGACACAATTTATTTAAATTTTGTTGATCCTTGGCCGAAGAAAAAGCACGCAAAAAGAAGATTAACATTCCACACATTTTTAGAAGCTTATTATCGTGTATTAAAACCAGGTGGATCGCTTATCTTTAAAAGTGATAATGACGGGTTATATGAATTCACATTAGAAGAGATTCAGACAAGTAAATTTATTTTAGTTAAAAATGAGCCAAATTATCAGTTTGATGAAGTTAATGATGCGATGACAGAATATGAAAGGAAATTCCGTGATTTAGGACAACCAATTCATAGAATTGTTTTAAGAAAATAATGTATCACATATATTACGATAGAAAGAAAATCGGAGATACTCTAAAAATTAAATTTGATAATGAGAAATCTCCTACAAAAGAGGTAATAAAAGATAACCTTAAAATCATTTATTCTGGTGAAGAAATTATTTCTATCGATATCAATAATTTTTCGAAAATTACTCGTATATTTTATGAAGGTGAAATTATTGAACCACGGGAAGAATTTATCACATTAATAAATCATATATTGATAAATGCAGGCCTAAAGCCTTTGGAGGATAAATAAATGGAGTTAGAAATTAAACTAAAAGAAGAAGGAAAAATTTCGCGTTTAACTAATAAAACATTTAATTTTGATCCACGTCT
>CAVIPD010000025.1:19625-33815 GCA_963644775.1 bacterium
GTCTAAAAGATGGATTTTTTGCTGCAAACTACTTTTTAAAAAGTAGAAAGATTGTTGAACAAAACGCTCCAAACCATATCGTCACTATGCAATGGTTTCAAAGAACTGATGATGCAATGGCATGTGGCATTGATGAATCAATTGCTTTAATACATACCTTTGCTGTTGATCCAAAAAATTTAGAAATAGAAGCTTTAAATGATGGCGATTTAATTAATGCTAATGAACCAGTTTTAAAAGTAACAGGTAAATACGAAAATTTTGGTTATTTAGAAAGCATGATTGATGGCATTTTGGCACGTCGTAGTAGCATTGCTACTAACGTTTATCGTGTAGTTAGAGAACTCAAAGGTAAAGACATTTTCTCAATGGCGGATAGACAAGACGAATATAATACTCAAATTGGCGATGGTTACGCAACATATGTTGCCGGCATACGTAAAGTATCTACAGACGCTCAAGGATATTGGTGGGGCGGTCATGGTGTTGGCACGATGCCTCATGCTTTAATTCAAGTGTGTGGTGGAGATATTTGTAAAGCTAGTGATATTTATCATAAAACATTTCCTGATGAAAAAGTTACTGCCCTAATTGATTACAATAACGATGTCATAACTGATTCACTTAAACTTGCTAAACATTTAGGTCAAACACTTAGAGCCGTTAGAGTAGATACTTCTAAATCTCTAATCGATCATTATTTTGATGATAAAGATACAAGTTCATTCGATCCTCATGGCGTGTGTAAAGAACTCATCTTTGCATTAAGAAAAGCATTAGATGATGCAGGGTTTAACTATGTTAAAATTATTGTTTCTTCATCATTTAATGTCGAAAAAATAAAAGAATGGATTAAACTCGGCGTGCCAGTTGATACATATGGAGTTGGTACAGCATTTGTTAATAATATGACAGTTGGATTTACTGGTGATCTTGTCATGCTTGATGGTAAAGATGAAGCCAAAGAAGGCAGAAGAAACATTTCCAGTAAACGATTGAAAAAAGTTTCATATCCAATTTATTAATAAATGTAAATATTTGAAAATAGCCGACTTTGTCGGCTTTTTCTTTTGTTTTGAATATGAAAATGTTTTCATTTATAATGAAAGTGAATAAAGGAGAAAAATTTTTCATGGACAATTTGAAAGATAGAGTCACGATTTATGAAGTTGCTAAAGCAAGTGGTGTGTCTCTTGCTACTGTAAGTCGTGTTATTAACAAGCAGAGCAATGTAACAAATGAAACTCGTGCAAAAGTTGAAGCCACAATTGCTAGACTTGGTTATAAACCAAGTGGACTTGCTCAAGCTCTTGCGACAAGTAAATCTACAAATATTGGTGTTGTCATTCCTAGCGCAAACTATGTTTATATTTCTAATGTTTTAAACGGCATTACAGAAGTAGCAAAAGAAAAAGGCTTTACACTTTCATTATTCTCAACGGCTCACTCTAGAGATGATGCGTTAAATGTTTTAGAGAAAGTTATTACAAGCCATGTTGATGGTGCAATCATCTTTGATGATGAACTTGATGAAGATGATGTCGCTAAACTTTCATCATATTATGTTCCAACTATTGTTATTAATAATAAAGTTGAAGGTGAAAGAACAGGATGTATTATCTTTGGTTATGAACATAACTTAACACATATCCTTGAGCATCACTTTAAAGAAAATGATGGTAAATGTCCTATCTTCCTTCATGTTCATAACTGCGGTAGACTTCTTGCTCGTACTGAGAAAGCTTTCATTAAAGCGTGTAATAATGCTGGCAGAAAATATGACATTATGAATGTTGATGATTCATACTCAAGATCTTATCAAGATTTCTCCGAATATTTCGAAACACATAAAAGTGGATATTTTATTGCATATCGTGATTCAATTGCAGCAGCAATAGTTAATGCAGCAACTGATAAAGGCTTAAATGTACCAAATGATGTTGAAGTTGTTTCGCTTATCGGCACAAAATATGCTAATATTACTAGACCGACTTTGTCGACCTTTAATATTAATATGCAAGAAGTCGGCAAACGCGCAATGTATATGTTGATTGATTTAGGCAAAAATGAATTGACACAAAAAACATATAAATTCGAATCGACATATGTTAAAAGACAATCTACAAAGGAGTAGTTATGGCAAATATTATTGATGAATTAAAATATCGCGGACTTATTAAAGATTTTTCAAACGAAGAAGAAGTTCGTAAATTACTTGATAAACCTACCACAATTTATTGTGGATTTGACCCATCTGCGTCTTCGATGCATTTAGGCAACTTTGTTATGATTTCTATGCTCATGAGACTTCAAAGAGCAGGGCACAGAATTATCGCTGTTGTTGGTGGTGCAACAGGCATGATTGGCGATCCAAGTGGTAAATCAAAAGAAAGAAATCTTCTTGATAAAGATGCACTTAGTAAAAACACTCAATGCATCAAAAACCAACTTGAAAGATTTATTGATTTAAGTGATCCTAAAAAAGGAATCATAGTTAACAACTATGACTGGATTTCAAAACTTTCAGTCTTAGATTACTTAAGAGACTATGGCAAATATTTTCCTGTTAACTACATGCTTTCAAAAGATATTGTTGCATCAAGACTTCAAAGTGGAGTTTCATACACTGAATTCTCATATATGATTCTTCAATCAATAGATTTTTTAACTCTTTATAAAAATGAAAATTGTAAGATTCAAATTGGTGGTGGTGACCAATGGGGTAACCTCACTAGTGGACTTGAGCTTATTAGAAAGGTTGAAGGTGTTGACTCAGAAGCAGGTTGTTTCACTGTTCCATTACTTTTAGATAGTAACGGTAAAAAATTCGGTAAATCCGAAGGTGGAGCTTTATATCTTGATCCAAAATTAGTTTCTCCATATAAACTCTATCAATTCTTGCTCAATAGTGGTGATGATGACGCTGCTAGATATCTAAAAATATTCTCATTTAGATCTATTCCAGAAATTGAATCTACAATCAAAGAACATTATGAGAATCTTGGACAACGTATTGCTCAAAAAGCCTTAGCATTTGAGGTTGTTGCAACAATTCATGGCGAAGCAAAAGCAAAAGAAGCTGTTGAAATGTCACAAGCATTATTTTCAGGCAATGTTAAAAATTTAAGCAAAGAAGCTATTATTGAAATTCTTGGTGATTTACTTGTCGTAGCAAAAGAAGGAATGCTTCTTGAGGATTTATTAATCTTCATTAAATCTGCCAGTAGCAAACGTGAAGCGCGCGAATTTATTAATGGTAACTCTGTCTCAATTAATGGCGAAAAAGTCACTGATTTAGCTCATATAGTTACTAAAGCTGATGCGTTATATGGTGAATATGTTGTTATTAAACGTGGCAAAAAGAATTATTATTTAGTTAAACTTGCTTAATATGAAAAAGAAAATACTAATCCCGATTTTATTAATCGCTCCATTACTTGCTTCATGTAAAGGCATGTTTGCTTCAGTCGAGCAAGCAAAAGTAATCATGGACAATGTGAAATCAAAAATTAAAGATAATAGTTATGAAAAATTCACAATTTCAATAGATGAAAAAAATGGTGAAGATCATTCAACTATTTCTAAAATTATCTATGATAAAGATGCTAAATATTATCATAGTTATGAAATTAAAGACAATAAAATAGTGGAATTATGGAAATACGCTAAAAATAACGCTGACGGAATATTTAAATTCTATGATTGCGTGCGTTATGATGGCGCTGTTGACGAACATGGTTATCCATCGGTCAACGTTGTAGAATATGATTTTGTTGATTCGCTTTGGAATGAAGTTGAAGTAATGGTGAATACTTCTACGAATGCATTTTTAAATTATGCAGTTACAACTATTGATTCATTATTATTAATGAAAGATATTGAACTACAACTCTCATCGATGAATGATAATAGTTTATGTTGTGAAGCTAAAAGCAATCAAGGTTCATTAAACTTTACGATTGATGATAGCAAGATTGTTTCATATGATGTTTCATCTAGTGAAAACAATTATAAAAAATTTAATTGTTCTTATTCAAAAGCATCAGTTATTTATCTAAATATCTAACAATAAACCAAAAAAAAGAGGGGTAAAACCCCTCTTTAATTTGCTCATTATTACAGTAATCTGTTGTAGTATTCAATAACTTGAGCTTCGTTAATGTCTGCTGGAAGTTCTTTACGTTCTGGTTGACGTAAGAAGACGCCTTCTTTTTTATCTACATCAACTTTGACATATCCAACTGAAGCTGGCTTGCTCTCGAGTGCTTGTTTGACGACTAATAAGTCATGTCCTTCTTTGATGGCGATTTTATCACCGACTTTGCAAAGATATGATGGAATGTCGACTTTTGCACCATTGACTGTGATGTGTCCGTGGTTGACGAGTTGACGGGCAGCTCTTCTGCTTCTTGCAAAACCCATTCTATAGACTAAATTGTCTAAACGGGATTCAAGAATTCTAAAGAATGCAATACCTGTAACTTCATCTGAGGATCTAGCAATCAAGAATAAACGACGGAATTGACGTTCGTTAACACCATACATTTGTTCAAGTTTTTGTTTTTCGACTAATTGTTTGCCGTATTCTGATGGTTTTTTCTTGCGGTTTGCACCGTGTTGACCTGGACCGTAAGCTCTTTTTGCAAGTTCCTTACCTGTTTCAAGTGTAGAAAAACCTAAACGACGTGAACGTTTATAGTCTGAACCAGTATATCTCATGATATATATCTCCTTTCACTTAACGCATTAAGCAAGAGGTGTAAATTCCTAGTTCCGGATGTTATGGAGATGAATTTCGCCTTATGAGCAAGAGGTTACTCTTCTACGATAGTTCCGACATCGGACGAACTAATATTTACATGCTGCAACAATGCAAAAGATATCTTATAGATACATTTATAATAAGTCAATAGAAATTGTTAACTAATATTTATATTAGATAAATGAAAATAGCATTGTTCGACTAATTTATTCCATAAAGTTTTTTGTTTTTTAATATAAAACAAGATAAGTATATGTTAAAATCAATGCTACGGAACTTATGAAAACACTCGCTGGTCTTAATACTTTACAAATAATATTAATTGCTATTGGAGCGGTCATTGCATTTGCTTTTGTATGCTTTTTATTATTTAAATTAGTATTTGAAAAGAATCAATTACGTCGTCAAATTAGAGACCTTGATTCTCGTTTTCAATATCTACACGCTTTACTTATCGGACAAGATGCTCAATATGTAAAAAGGCTCGAAATCATTTCTAGAACCAATCTTCTTTATGTGGAAATTCATACAAGATTTCTTAAAAAATTTAAAGAAGTACGTGATAAGCATGATAGTAACGCTCAATCAACTATTAACCATTTAAAAGATTTATCAGACGATAAAAAATTTAAAGTTCTTAAAGAAGCGCTAGTGGATGCAAAAGATTTAATCGCTTCATACGAAAAAGAAGTTAATAACTTAAATAATGCTTTACTTCAAGTAGTTAAGCCTGAAGAAGAATGCAGACAATCATCACTTTCTCTTAAGGAGAAACTTAGAGCAGTTAAACAGGATTATTACACTAAACAAGGTGATCTACAATTAGTTGCAGAATCGTTTGATGAAATTTTTAACTATATCGATTCACTATTCGAACAATTTGAAAACCTTGTTGAAAGCGCTCAATATGATGACGCTAATGAAATCCTCCCGAAAATCAGCAAGATTTTGCTCGAAATGTCAAATGCAATGGTGGAGCTTCCAAATTTATGCGCTACTGTTTTAACTTATATTCCAGATAAAATCTCATCACTCGAAAATGCATATGAAATTATGCGTCAAGATAATTATCCTCTCTCACACTTATGTGTTGGGGCATCAATTAAAGAAATGAAGGGTCGCGTTGCTAAATTAACCGTGAGAATTAAACAATTTAATTTACGCGGTGTTGGTGATGAACTTAACGATATCATTTCTCGTATTGAAGAATTCTTTGTTCTCTTTGAAGAAGAGAAAAAAGCTCGCGAAATATTTGAAAGCGACAATGAAAAGACTTACGAAGTTGTTAATACAATTGAAAAGAGATTCATTAAGTTATGTAATACCATTCCAGAAGTTAGCAAGATTTACATAATAAATGAAGAACATCAAAGCAAAATTAATACTATTCAAAATAATATTAATAAATTAGGTGCCTTAAAAAGATCTCTTGATACCTATATTCATAGTGCAACAAAACAACCTTATTCATTGCTAGTAAGCAAGATGAAAGAACTTGAAGAAGCAAGTCAAACAGTTATTGCGTCAATGGATGAATTTTCAAAATATTTAGCTTCACTTCGCGTTGATAGTGAGAATGCTTATAAATTAATCTTTGATTATTTTTATAAAGTTAAAGAAGCTGAAAAGACTGTTAGAAGTATGAAAGTTAATAAAATTAACGAGAAATACGCCGAACAATTTAATCGTTTCTATGAACTTCTTAATACTATTAACGACTTATTACTCGTTCAACCAATTAACATTGATAAAGTTAATACTTGTGTAAATGAACTTCACCAAATCAATAATAGTATTTTGGATAATGGTGCAATCGCTCAAGACTATAACATGATGGTTCTTGCTCGAAACGCTATTTTGTATGCTAATAGAGATAGATATCGCTTAAGCGATATTAATGCCTTAGTCAAACAAGCTGAAACTTTATACAATAATGGTGAATTTGAACAAAGTTATATTATTGTTGGTAATGCCTTAAAGACACTTAAATCTGTTGAAAATGGACCACATAAATAATATTTATCTAGATAATGCTGCGACGACTTTTCCTAATAGTGATGTCGTCGCTTTATATAATAAACTGGAAACTGAATTATTCGCTAACCCGAACAGTATTCATCATTTAGGTATTGCTTCAAACAATTATTTAACTAAAGCTCGTGAATCAATTCTTAAATCTTTTAGATTAAAAAACCATCGTGTTATTTTTACTGCTTCATCAACAGAAGCAAATAACCTTGCCATTAAAGGATATTGTTTAGCCTATAAAAATCGCGGTAAACATATCATCACAACCAATATTGAACATCCTTCAGTATTAGAATGCTTTTATCAACTTCGTGATGAATTCGGTTTTGATATTACTATTTTAAATGTCAATAAACATGGAGTAATTAGACTAGATGATTTAAAATTCGCGATGCGAAACTCGACTATTCTTGTCTCAATTATGGCAGTAAATAATGAGATTGGTAGCATTAATCCGATTAATGAAATTGCAGAAATTGTACATTCATATCCAAAAGCAATTCTTCATGTTGATACCACTCAAGCAATTGGCAAGATTGAATTGGATTATGAACAAATTGATAGTTTTGTAGTCTCGTCTCATAAAATTCATGGCCTTAAAGGTAGTGGTTGTCTTATTGCTAGAAAGAATATTAAATTTCTCCCTCTTATCTCAGGCGGAGGCCAAGAAGATGGATATCGTAGTGGAACACAAAGTGTTGCTTTAGCAGTTAGTTTGGCAAAAGCAATTCAATTAGCTCAAAAAGATATCTCAAAAAGAAGAATCGCGATGAGTAGTGTTAACACATTACTAAAAAGCGAATTATCTAAGATAGATGGAATATCGTTAAATTCAGATAATCATTGT
This sequence comes from bacterium, assembly GCA_963644775.1. GTDB lineage: Bacteria > Bacillota_I > Bacilli_A > RFN20 > CAG-826 > Fiminaster. The sequence goes on from CAVIPD010000025.1 coordinate 27,263, forward strand.
TTGGCCTATATTTGTAACTTTTCATTAGAAAAGAAAAAGGCTAGTGTTATTGTAGAAGCCTTATCTAGGGCTGGAATATATGTTAGTAGTGTATCTGCTTGCCATAGCAAAAAAGAGGCCTCTAGTTACGTTATAAAGGCGATTGGTAAGAATAATTATCTAGCAAGTAACACGATTAGAGTCTCACTTGATTCACAAAACACAGAAAATGACATTGTCATATTTATTAAAACACTTAAAGAAATATTAGGGAGTATCAAATGAAATACGATCACATAATGGTGCGCTTCGGCGAATTATCCACAAAAGGTAAGAATAAAAAAGATTTTATTCGTATTTTAGCAAAGAATATTAAATCTTCTTTAAGTGATTTTCCATCACTTGAATATATTGTTAAATACGATCACATTTACGTGAAACTTAATGATGAAAACTATGAAGACATAATTTCCGTTCTTCAAGATGTTTCAGGGATTCATTCTCTTTCACTTGTCTTTAAAACAAGTGATGATATTGAAAATCTTAAAAAAATTGTTTTAGAACTAATCAAAGAAGAAAATGGTCAAACATTTAAAGTTCATTCAAAAAGATCTGATAAAAATTATCCAATTATCTCCGATCAATTAAATAGAATTATTGCTGGAGAAATCTTAAAGAATACATCATTAAAAGTTGATGTTCATAATCCTGATATCTTACTATCGCTTGAAATTAGAGACGAAGGCGCATATTTGTTCACTAAAACATTTAAAGCTTGTGGTGGTTATCCATTAGGAGTCGGTGGAAAAGTTATGCATATGCTTTCTGGCGGCATTGACTCTCCTGTTGCGGCGTATCTACTCATGAGAAGAGGTATAACAATTGAATGCATTCATTTTGCGTCACCTCCATATACAAATATCGGAGTCATTGAAAAACTAAAAGATTTATTAGCAAAGCTAAATAGATACCAAGTTAAAATTAGACTTAATGTAGTTCCATTTACGAAATTACAAGAAGAAATATATAGAGTTAGTGATGAAAGTTATGCGATTACCCTTATGAGAAGAATGATGTATCGTCTTGCATCTAGACTTGCATCACAAAGACGTTGCCTAGCCATCTCAAGTGGGGAATCTGTTGGTCAAGTTGCCTCTCAAACTCTTGATTCAATTAAAGTTATTAATGATGTTACTAATATTCCGGTTCTTAGACCACTTGTCTGCGAAGATAAAGAAGACATCATTAAATTATCTCGTCATATTGATACATACGACATCTCAATTAGGCCTTATGAAGATTGCTGCACAATATTTGCACCAAAAAATCCTAAGACTAAACCAAATTTAGATAAATGCATCGAATTTGAATCAAAATTTGATTACGAATCAATGATCGACGAAGCACTTAAAAATATAGAAGTTCTCTATATAGAGAAAGAAGAAGATTTATTCTTAAAATAAAAACTCAGGATGAACCTGAGTTTTGTTTTGATTTCTTATTTAGCTTTCTTAGCAGTCTTGACTAAGTCTGCGAAGGCTTTTGGATCATTAATTGCAAGTTCTGCAAGCATCTTTCTATTAACTTTAATGCCAGCTTTATTTAATCCTGCAATAAAACGTGAATATGAGATGTCGTTTAAGCGACAAGCTGCGTTAATACGTTTAATCCAGAGTTTACGATAATCGCTTTTTAGTTTCTTACGATCAATATATGAATATCTTAATGAGCGAAGAACCTGTTCTTTAGCGGTTTTGAAGAGGAGGTGTTTACTACCAAAGTAACCTTTAGCTCTTTTTAAGATTTTTTTGCGACGTGCTCTTGTGGCAACGCTGTTTTTTACTCTAGCCATTACTTATTCCTCCTATTGAATTAAGGTTTTCACTCTCTTGTAATCTGTCTTATCAACGAGTGAAGCCTTTCTTAAATGTCTTTTTTGTTTTGTTGTCTTGCGTGGTGCAAGGTGTGATGTGTAAGCGCTGTGTCTTTTGAGTTGACCGCTGCCTGTGACTTTAACACGTTTAGCGAGTGCTCTTTTTGTTTTCATTTTAGCCATTTGTTTATCCTCCTATTTTTGCTTCTTTGGTGCAATTACTCCGTTGAGCCATTTGCCATCCATTGCTGGGGCTTTCTCAACAGTAGCAACATCTTCTAGTAAGGAGATGAATTTATTCATAACTTCCTCACCAACCTCAATGTGAGTCATTTGACGACCGCGGAATCTAACGCCGACTTTAACTTTGTTACCTTCTTCTAGAAATCTTCTAGCAGCTTTCACTTTGGTTTCTAAGTCATGGATACCAATTTGCGGTGTTAATTGAACTTCTTTTATTTCGACGATGTGTTGTTTCTTCTTGTTTTCTTTAGCTTTCTTTTGTTGTTCGAAACGATATTTTCCGTAGTTCACTAATTTGCAAACTGGTGGATTAGCGTTAGGAGCGACGCAAAGAAGATCAAGTTCTTGTTCAACAGCAATGTTGTAGGCTTCTTTTGATGACATCTTACCTAATTGTTCGCCATTAGCGCCAATAAGTAATACTTCACTGAAGCGAACTCTCTCGTTGATGAGGTCAGAGTTATTGTTTGATGGACGTTGAGGTCCATTCTTTATTGGATAGTTATTGATATGCTATTCCTCCTTATAAGAAAACGGGCACGAAGTGCGCCCGTCATTAAATGTTAATTATCAATTAACAGTAGCGTTTACCAATCGATTAGTCGATCTGGTGAGAAGCATGGGCGCTCTTCTTTCTACGTTTACTTTGCGAAGTAATCTTATCACTACATAGAATGTAATGCAAGAAAATTATTGTTATTCAGTTTTTGGTAATGATCTTGATTTGATTTCATCAAGTAGCATTTTTTCAAAATCAGCATAACTAATTGTGATTTGGTTTTTACTACCGAAGTGACGATAGGTAACTGTACCTTCGTCTTTTTCATGATCACCTATAACTAATGTATAAGGGACTTTCTTAACTTGTGCTGCTCTCATACGATAGCCAAGTTTATCTTCGTTAGCATCTAAAGATGCTCTAATTCCAACTTTACGTAAGTTATCAACAATTTCTTTAGCCTTTTCTAAGTGGAAATTATTGTTAACTGGTAAGACACGAACTTGCTCTGGTGACATCCATAAAGGGAAAGCACCTGCAAAGTGTTCGATAATTACTCCGATAAAACGCTCAACACTACCTAAGCAAGCGCGGTGAATCATAACTGGACGAGATTTTTCGCCTTTATCATCAATGTAGCTAACATCAAATCTTTCAGGTAAGTTCATATCAAGTTGAATTGTGCCACATTGCCAGACACGACCCATGCAGTCTTTGACTTTAAAGTCAAGTTTAGGGCCATAGAACGCTCCATCTCCTGGATTAATCTTAAATTCTTTACCAGATTTTTCGCATACTTCTTTTAAAATTGCTTCACTCTTATTCCAAATGTCGATGCTACCGATATAGCCTTCTAATGGTCTAGTTGATAATTCTATTTTATAGTTAAGGCCGAATAATGAATATATTTCATCATAGAGTTTTAAAATTGAGCGAATTTCATCTTCAATTTGATCAACTCTTACAAATGTATGGGCGTCATCTTGAGTGAATGAACGGACTCTAAAAAGGCCATTAAGTGCACCTGAAGCCTCATAACGATGGACATGTCCAAGTTCGGCGTAACGAAGTGGTAGTTCACGGTATGAATGTAAATCGTTTTTATAACATAAGATTGCACCTGGGCAGTTCATTGGCTTAATCGCGAATTCATTCTTGTCAATTTCGGTTATATACATGTTATCTTTGTAATGATCCCAGTGACCTGATGTAATCCAAAGTTCTTTGGATAACATAATTGGGGTGTCAACGAGCATATAGTTGTATTTTTGATGAACTTCTTTCCACATGTTTTCGATTTCAGTTCTAACAATCATTCCGTTTGGTAACCAAAATGGGAATCCTGGGCCATATTCAGAAAGCATAAATAAACCTAATTCTTTGCCTAAGCGGCGGTGGTCACGAGCTTTTCTTTCTTCTAAGACACGAAGATGATTTTCTAAATCGGATTTCTTTTCAAATGAAGTGCCGTAAATTCTTTGGAGTTGTTTGTTCTTTGAATTACCTCTCCAATACGCACCTGCGATAGATAAAAGTTTATAGTTTTGAATTTGTCCTGTTCTTTCAACGTGAGGACCAGCACATAAATCAAAGAATCCCTCACCTTGTGTGTAAATTGTGATTGTACCTTCAATTCCATTGATAAGTTCTAACTTATATGGATTATCTTTAAAAAGTTTTAATGCTTCTTCTTTAGAAACTTCTTTTCTAACAAAAGGTTCGTTTCTTCCAGCGATTCTTCTCATTTCTTTTTCAATTTTTGCTAAATCTTCTTCTGTTAATTGAAATGGAAGATCGACATCATAATAGAATCCTTCTTCAATAGCAGGACCAAAACCAAGTTTTGCTTCTGGATAAAGATTCATGATTGCCTCAGCCATTAAGTGTGAGGTTGAGTGATTAAGGGTATGTGGATCTAATGCCATATATTTTCCTCCTAAATAAAATAAAAAACGCCCTATATAAGGACGCTATTGACGCGGTACCACCTTATTTCATATCTTTTAGATATGCTCTTGGTTAATCTCTTAACGCGAGATACGCTAGATTTCTCTAGTAGCTAGGAAGTAGTATCTTTAGGTTTCTCTTAGAAGCTTTCCACCAAGTGCTTCCTCTCTAGAAGAGAAATTATCTAATGACGTGTCTTCATCAACGCTAATACAAATATATGCTTTTTAAAGCATTAAAGCAAACATTATTGTTTTAAAAATATATAAACAAATTCGACTTCGGTTAAATTAAGCATATTGCCATTGACCATAACTTGGTATGTATTGGCATAGTGAGCTGAATATCTATAACTTTCGCCGGCGACAATTTCAATTTTCTGTTTTTTAAAATTGACTAATGCAGGAATCATTTCGCCTACGCGACATAATGATAAGGTGGATTTATATAGAGTTGTATCAAAGTAATCTACAATTGTATTTTCGTTATTTGATTTCAATGCATTTGATGAATTGTCATTTAATTCCTCATTAGTTGATTCATTAATAATTGGTTCATCAACTGATTCGCCACTAAGTAATTTCTTTTTGATTTCATCAAATTCTTTTTTAGTAATTGCTTTACAATCAAGAAGTTCTTTATATTTTTTTAATGTTTCAGCATTTTGTGCATAATCAGGTTTTGGTTGTTCTATCTGCCTTGGTTGCTCTACTCTTTTTATAATAGTTTTACTTTTTGCATACAAAGGTTTGTGTATGAGCGTAGTGGAGTAAGGATTCCAACATAAATAGAAGATTCCGGTAAATATAATACCAAATAAAATGTTACAAACTCCAATCCAAGTTCTTTTGTCCCATGATTCTAAACTTTTTAATGCCGCATTGGCAAAAGAAACATCAAGAGCGAATGTTAATATCATTAGTGGACACAAAATGGAGAAATATATTCTCACTGAATTTGGACCGATCATCAACATAATTATCCATAAGATTCCTATTGTGGCGATGCCAATAATAGAAGATACTTTTTGAATAATTGCAAATACTTTAGCAGTTGTTCCCATATAAGTTATATCCTTTTAAATGCGTATATTGCCGCGCCTAATAGGCCGGCATCTTCTTTACATTTACATTCTACAATATTTGAACCTAAGTTTTTAGAGACAAGTTTCTTAAAGAAAAAGTTTTTAGATTTCATAACTCCACCAGTAACGCAAATGATATCTGGTTCATATGAGTTTTGAATCATGGAAATAAATGAAGTTAATATATCTAACCATTCATTATAAACATGAATCGCTAAATCATTTTTCATTTCAACTAATGTAAATAATTCTTTAGAGTTATTAATTTTTAAATTATTAATTTTTGCAAGGTTAACAATTCCTGTGCCTGAGGCTAAATATTCATAGTCATACATCTTATCTAGATATTTATATGCTGTATGACCAATTTCAGTTATATAATCTTGATTTAATTTATCAATAACCAACGCTCCACCTAAACCTGTTGAAATGGTGATAAAAAATACTCTATCAAGCTTTTTCCCGGCGCCTAAATAAGCTTCTGCTAAACAGGCTACTTCAGCGTCATTTCTAATGAACACTTTTTTGCCATATTTTTTATGCATATATTCACCGAAAGGAATGTCTTTAATGTGAACATTTGGTAGATCATAAATATAGCCATTATCGCGATTAACAACGCCAGGAACACCAACTCCAAAAGCGATTACATCGCTTAAATCAAATTTTGATATTAATTTATCAATATTTTCTAAGAAATCTTTAACGTTATTTTTAACTGTTGGAAGAATTTCTATTTGTTCAATCTTAAAATCCTCGTTAATTAATGCGAGTCTAGAGTTAGTTCCACCTATATCGAAAGCTAAGATTTTTTTCATTATCTATTTGCAAGTTTAATGACGTCAATTAATTCTGGGTGTATTTCACGTTTTTGTGTAAGTGCTTCAGCGATAGGAGTGTGAATAAGTTTATTGCCTCTAATGCCAAT
>CAVIPD010000025.1:33825-37482 GCA_963644775.1 bacterium
TGCCAATACACACACTGGTTTCATTATTTACTAACGCTTTAATAGCTTCAACGCCAAAGCGAGTGGCAAGTATTCTATCAGCAGCAGATGGTGAACCTCCTCTTTGAATATGCCCTAATACTTGAGCACGTGTTTCAATTCCGGTGTTTGCTTGAACTTCTTTGACAAATTCAAAGATATTATCAAATATCTTTTCGCTAACAATCACTAATGAATGACGTTTCTTACCAGCAGAAAGTTCAATTAATTTATCGAATATATATTGTTTGTCAAGTGGGTGATCAGGAGAAATAATCATCTCAACTCCTTCAGCGATGCCTCCTCCAATAGCAAGATCGCCACAGTGGTTACCCATAACTTCAATAAATGTGCATCGTTGATGAGATGTAGTAGTGTCACGAATCTTATCAACACATTCACAAATTGTGTTTAAAGCAGTATCGTAGCCAATTGTAAAATCGGTTGAAGCAACGTCATTATCAATTGTGCCAGGAATACCTATGGTATTAATTCCTAACTTTGCTAAATCTTGTGCGCCTCTATAAGTGCCGTCTCCACCAATAACAACTAAACCATCAATGCCATGTTCTTTTAAGACAGCGACTGCCTTTTTTTGAACTAATGGGTCTTTAAATTCTTTTAATCTAGCAGAACGAAGTATTGTTCCACCTCTATTTATAATGTCACTTACAAAGTAACGATCAACTTTTTCTATATCACCATTAACAAGGCCTCTATAACCTTCATAAACAACATACATTTCGAATCCATTTTTTAAGCCAGCACGAACAACAGCGCGAACGCAAGCATTCATCCCTGGAGCGTCACCTCCGGATGTAAGAACAGCAACTTTATGTATCATAAAAAATACCTCGGTTTTATTATAATCGGTTTAGTTAATTTCTTAAAGAAAAATAAAGATGTGGAAAGGTTGTGGATAAGTACTTTTTAAAAGCAAATATTTTCGATTTCATCGATTATTATCATATGTATATGTGTGTATAACTTATCCACAAAAGCGAAAAAGTGTCGATTGTATCGAAATAATTGTTAGATTTTATCATGTACACGTGTTAAGATTAGTCAATCAAATTTATGGACTACATTTCACCTAAAGATGTTTATGAATTAAGAATTGCTAGCTTGGTTAGTAATGTTGATAAGGATGTTATTATTGAGTTATATCAACCTCTTATTGGTTCACTAGCGTCTGTTTTATATTTGACATTGCTTAAGCAAAAGCGAAATGAAGACGATGATTCAATTGTTTTTACTCATGAACAACTTCTTTCTCTTACCCAAGTTGCGCCAGGAAATTTATTAACTGCTAGACATGCATTAGAAGGTGTTGGTTTATTAAGAACATATCTAAAAGAGAATAATGGCGAACGTTATTATATTTACATGTTATATGCTCCAAAGACTCCAAAGGAATTCTTTGATGATGTTTTATTTAAAGGCTTAATGATTCAAGCTATTGGTGAAAAAGAAACAAAACGCCTAGCCTTTCATTATCATGTTGATTTAGTTATTCCAGAAGGCTTTAAAGAAGTTAGTGTATCATTTGTTGATGTATTTAATCCAAATTATGATGATGCTTCTTTTAGAAAGAATATTGATAGTTCACTTGTCGGTCACGATTCTGGTAGAGTCAAAATTGCATTTAATTTCGATCTATTCTTTAAATACATTGAGACAAATTCTCAAATTGTTTCATCGAAATTTACTAAACGCGAATTACGTGAAATCGAGCGACTTGCAACATTGTTTGGTCTAGATGAAAAGACAATGGCGATGATTGTTATTGATGAATATAGAGGCGACATTACACCTCACTTAGACTTTGCTAGTGTAGCCGAAAAAGCAAAAGAGCAAATTCGTTATCCTCAATTACAAAGTAAAATTGCATCTAGAAAGAGTAACGTTAGTGGCGATAGCATCCTTGCTCAAAAGATTCGTCTAATGGAAAAGACATCACCAGCGAATTTTCTTAAATTACTTCAAAACAACACCAAAGTTGCTAGCAGTGACCTTGATATTGTCAATTCCTTATCAAATGATTATGGATTCTCCGGTGGCGTTATAAACGCCATAATCGATTATGTTCTAACTAAAAATGACAATATATTATCTAAAAAATATTGTGAAAAGATTGCGTCAAGTTTAGCTAGAGAAAGAGTTGAAACTGTAGTTGATGCGATGAATTACTTAAATAAGACATCACTTCAAGGAAAGAGTAAAAAAGTAATTTCTAATAAAGTTCAGGAAATTAAACAATCAACCGATGGTAAAGAACAAACTAATGTAAGCGATCAAGAAATAGAAGACATACTTTGTATGTTTGATAATAAAGGAGGCAAGTAAAATGAAAGAACTAAATATTGATAGTTTCGAGGATATTATTAGTCCAGAAACTAATATGAAATCTTTAATAAATAAACTTGTTAACGATTTAAGAGAAGATATTGAAGTTTATGAAAAAATCAAAGCTTTAGGTCTTACTGTCGGCGAAGTTAGAGAAAACATCGCTAAGTTAACCGATTTTAAGGAAGATTATAATTACTGCAAGAATTGTCCTGGGATCGATAAATGTTCAAAAATAACGCCTCATATTTCAATGCATTTAAGAAAAGACGGAAATTATATTTCCGCCTCATATGAACCATGCGTTAGAATTATCGAACAAATCGCAGCGAATAGAAAATATTTGTGCGCAGATTTTCCAAGCGAATGGAAATCATCTAATTTAAGAACTCTTGATTTAAGCGATACTCGTAAACTCGCTATCAAAGAATTTGCTAAGATTGTTAAAGGGCAATCTGATAGATGGCTCTATGTTACAGGTAATCACAAAACCGGTAAATCATTCATGCTTGTTACATTTGCAAACCAATACGCGATTGAATGTAAATGCCAAGTAGCAGTTGTTAATTCTACTAGACTAATTTCTTCACTTGCAGATTTATCTTATAACAATAAAGAAGAATTCACTCGTTTAATGGTGGCATTATCAAATGTTCCATTACTTGTTCTTGATGATTTTGGAGAAGAATATAAAAACGAATACATTCGTGATCAAATTGTTCTTCCAATTCTTACTGAAAGAGAACATAATTCAAGGCTTACATTCTTCACTAGTGAATTTACTATTGGTGAAATTAAACAACTTTATTCCATTGGTAAAGCTAGTGGCGAAATTCGCGGTAGACAACTAGAAAAAATCCTCACCACAATGTGTGGCAAGGAATTTGATTTAACTGGTGCGTCTATTTATCGTAAATAGTTATCTAGTTTCTTATATAATGAAGCAACATCATTATCATTATTGATAATGGCGGTTGCTTTTTTCTTATCTTCTTGTCTTGGATAAGATTTATTAAGTTTTAAATAAGATTCATAATCTTGATTACGTTTTGCTAATCTATCTTTTTGAATTTTTGGTGAAACATTGATGATTAAAATATCGTTACATAATTCATCGATATGAGATTGAAATAACATTGGAACCTCAAGGACTATCTTCTTGTTAGAAGGTTTAGAATGAATGAAATTATTTATATATTTATAAACCTGTTTATATATATAATTTTCTAATTTCTTTTTATCATTTGGATTATTAATCAAATAATCTTTTAAGAATAGTCGATCAATATCATT
>CAVIPD010000025.1:37554-40364 GCA_963644775.1 bacterium
TAATTCTTTTTTACTAGATGGATTATTAATCAAATATTCTTTTAAGAATAGTCGATCAATATCATTATTTTTAATTTTTAGTGAGGGGATTATTTTCTTGATTTGTATTTGAATATTTTTATTTTTATATAATTCATGAACAATCTTATCAGCATCTAAATGTAGATATCCATTTTTCTTAAAATATTCGCCCACAAGAGATTTACCTGAAGAAATAGGCCCGCTTATACCGATAACATAAGGTAGTGCTTTATTCACTTGGCAATGTGGGCAGAATGTTGTGCCTCTACCATTAACAAATATTTTAGTTAATGATCTACCACAGTTAGGACAAGGTTTACCTTCCTTGCCATAAACTTTTAAAGCCACTTGAAAGTTGCCACTTACTCCTTCTATAGGATGATATGACTTAATAGTGGAGCCACCTGCTTTAATAGCATTTAATAAGACATCTTTTGATGCGTTTAAGATTTCTTCTAATTCTTTTTTGCTTACTACGTTAGCAGGAGTTAATGGATTAAGTTTACTTTGAAATAATACTTCATCAACATAGATATTACCTAATCCTGACATTATTGATTGGTCAAGCAAAGCTTGTTTAATAGGAATTCTTTTATTTTTAAAAGCCTCTATAAGTCTAGACGCATCATCCATCATAAATGGATCAGGGCCAACATTGATGATAGGCTTATTATTCATAAATGAATTTTCTTTATCGATATTCATTCGTCCAAAACGACGAGTGTCGTTATAGGCTAGATACGTTCCATCTTTAAAATAGAAAATGACTAAATCATGTTTAGTGATTGGAGAGTCTTTTTTTCTTAGAAAATATTTTCCTTCCATTCTTAAATGAGACACTAAAACAAGATTGTTACTTAAATGAAAGATAATAAATTTACCAATTCTACTTACTGAATTAATAGTCTGATTTTTTAAGGTATTAATAAATTTATTAGTGTCATTTTCAACTGTTTGTTTTCTTAAAACATCAACATGATCAATGGTTTTACCATTTACTAATTTATTTAAGAAAGAAACAATTGTTTCGACTTCTGGTAATTCTGGCATACTTATTTACAATCGTACCAACTACGACCATATCCTCCATCTACTATTAATTTGACATCGAGTTCTAATGCATTTTCCATGATTTCCTTTACCAAAGGTAAAACAATATCTTTTTCATTATTTGGAACTTTAAACAAAAGTTCGTCATGAATTTGTAAAATCATCTTTGTTTTTAATTTCTTTTCCTTTAAAGCGTTATTAACTTTAATCATTGCGATCTTAATTAAATCAGCAGCAGTGCCTTGAATGGGAGCATTCATAGCTGCTCGTCTAGCAAACTCTCTAACTTGATAATTAGAGTCATGAACTTCTCTAAGATATCTTCTTCTGCCTAATAATGTTGTGACATAACCATCTTTCATTACATTAAATGAGACATTTTGGAAATATTGACCAACTTCAGGATATGCATTATAAAATGCATCAATCATTTCCTTTGCGTTTTTAAGTGATGTTCCAATTTGTTCTGCTAAACCCCAATCGGAAATGCCGTAGATTATGCCAAAGTTAACCGCTTTAGCGCGTCGACGTTCTTCATTTGTTGGATTAGGATTATGAAAGACTTTCGCTGCTGTTGAGGCATGAATATCTTGATTAGTTAAAAAGACATCTTGAAGTGCTTTGCACTTACTTAATGAAGCAAGAATACGCAATTCTATTTGTGAATAATCTAAAGATAAGATTGAATAATTTTCGTCTTTATAATAGAAGGCTTTTCTAATCATTTTGCCTTCCTCATCTCTAATAGATATATTTTGTAAATTCGGCTCACTTGAAGATAATCTTCCTGTGGCGGTTAATGCTTGGTTAAATAAGGCGTGAATTTTACCATCTTCATAGACATGTGATGATAAACTTGTCACATATGTTGAAAGTAATTTTGCATATTTTCTATATAGTAAGATGGCTGGAACAATTGGATGAAGTTCTTTAATTTCATTTAACACTTCAACTGAAGTGGAAGTTTTGCCACTAAAAGTTTTAAGTCCTAGCTTATTAAACAAGATTTCTCCAACTTGCTTTGGTGAATCAATATTAAATTCTTCACCTGCTAATTTATAAACAGTATCTTGAGCGTTTTTAAGATTAATCTTAAATGTTTCACCCATCTCTTCTAATTTAATAACATCAAGAGGGAAGCCTTCGATTTCCATGTCTGCTAAAACATCACATAGTTTAATATCAACGTCGTTATATAGTTTTAGGCAGCCTAACTTTTCAATTTCAGCGAGTGCTTTGTGTGAACATTTCACGCTAGAATATGCAATCTTACAAGTTCTTAATGGATTCGAATTATCAAATAGCGATAATGCTTCATCCTTTGTAGATGAAATGTTATATCCAAAAAATCTCATTGTTGAATCTACATCGCCATTAAGTGATGTATCAAGAATATAGATTGCAAGTAGAGCATCGAATTCTAGTCCGTTAATTATTATATTTTCGTGAGATAATGCAACTTTAATTGCTTTATAGTCAAAACAATATTTTTTAATTTTTTCATTAGACAAAATATCTAAAAGATATTTATCTTTTTTAGCGTCACCTAGATCAATGTAATAATTATTTGATTGAGTAGAAATTGATAGTCCATAAATTTGACTCACATTATAATTTCCTGGTTCGATATCTAAGGCCGCACCGATTGAATCGTCAATTTCAATATCTTTAAACGATGTTACCTTTGTGTATTCAATTTCTGTATCTTTTGATTCACTTTTTTGAAGTTTATTTGGAAG